>MWYU01000241.1 GCA_002050375.1 Chitinophagales bacterium 62-2 | reverse complement strand
TTCCTGAAGCGCATGATATATTTAAACGCTTCGCAAAAATTTTCGAACAAACCTATACCCGTTTCCTTGATTTACAAAAAGCAGAAGCACAGGCAAGAGAAGCAAGGATTGAAGCTGCATTGGAAAGAGTTCGTTCAAGAACTATGGCAATGCAGCGAAGCGATGAACTGTCTGATGCAGCAGTATTATTATTTCAGCAGGTAAAATCATTTGGTTTAGAGTCGTGGGGCTGCGGATTTAATATCTGGGAAAAAGATGAGAAGGTCTGTACTTCATATTTTACAAGCCCTGAAGGTAATTTGGTTGAACCTTTCCAAATACCACTTACTGAAGATCCAATTTTTATTCGTTTTTATGAGTCAAGACAAAAAGGAGAAGATTTTTGGATGCAGGAGATCAGTGGTCAGGAAGAGGAAGACCACTATAAGTATTTGTGCTCACTCCCTGTGGTTGGGGACTTGCTGAAAAAACTTCCGGAAGCCGGCATTCCATTTCCCACATTTCAAATAGATCATGGTGTAAATTTTTCGCATGGCAACCTGCTTTTCATTACTTATGAACCGGTACCCGAAGCACATGAAATATTTAAACGTTTCGGAAAAGTATTTGACCAAACCTATACCCGTTTTCTTGACCTGCAAAAAGCAGAAGCGCATGCAAGAGAAGCAAATATTGAAGCTGCTTTGGAAAAAATTAGAAGTCGGTCACTGGCCATGCATCATTCAGGGGAGCTTAAAGACGTTGTTGATGTGATGTTTAAAAAACTCGACGAATTGAAGGTGCTTCATGGTACTGTCGCTATTCAATTGTTCGATTTTACCACCAAAGATTCTTTTTTCTGGCCCGGTAATACGCTAAATGAGGAGCCTCCGTTGGTAAAACTTCCATTCGATGAAAGCATTATGAATGAGGACACTTGTCATAGGGATCTCTGGCAGGCAATGATTTCGGGTGAAGCTATCTTCAATAAGGTCTATTCTCGCAAGCAAAAAGACCGATGGTTTCAATACGTTTTTGACAACAATGATTTAGCCACAATTTCTTCGGAGTCGAGGCAATTTATTCTCCAGGCAGAAACGCACACAGTTTGTTTTATCCCGCTAAAAAATTCGGCTTTGTTTGCAGATAGTTGGGATGGCAGCCTTTTCTCGGAAGACGACTTCCGGATTCTAAAAAGGACAGCCAAAGTTTTTGAACAGGCATATATACGTTTTCTCGACCTGCAAAAAGCTGAAGCGCAGGCAAGGGAAGCAAAAATTGAAACGGCACTTGAACGAGTTCGAAGCAGGACCATGGCTATGCACCGGTCAGAAGAAATTGCAGATATTTTGCGTAAAATTTTTGAGGAGCTGAGACTGCTCGATGTTGTTTTAAAGAGAATCCTTATCTGGATATTCAACAATGAGGAGAGATACGTTAGCTGGTGGTCGGCGAATCCTGAAGTGGAAAGTAATCCGGAAAGTTACAGAGTGGATTATAATGAACACCCGGTGTTTCTATCCTATTTGCAAGCATGGCAAAAAAGAATACCATTGTACTTATACACCTTATCAGGCGCAACAAAAGACTCATGGTCAGACCACCTTTTTAGCAATACCGGACTATCAAAATTGCCAAAGATGGTACAACAAGGCATGCGGGAAGAGGGAACAATTTTCACAACTAGCGCTATCAGTGACTATGGATTAATGATGGCTGGAAGCCCGGAGCCCTTGTCAGATGATAATACCGACATCATTCAACGCTTCGGGAGAGTCTTTCAACAATCCTATACTCGGTATTTAGACGTTCAAAAAGCAGAAGCACAGGCCAGGGAAGCAAAGATTGAAGCCGCATTGGAAACTGTAAGAGCAAGTTCAATGGCCATGCATCATTCGGAAGAGTTGGAAAAAGTGGTTAAAACATTATCAGATAAACTTATTGATCTTGGGCTTTCTCTCGATGGAGCCCTTATTTTCTTTTTTGAAAAAGAGAAAGGAAATTTCCATCTCTGGATTGCCACTAACCAATTACCCGCCCCGGTCAAAGTCCACATGCCCTACGATGAGGGTATTCAAAACAATCCTATCATTAGAGACTTGGTTCTGTTTATTATGGACTGAATAAGTACGACTCTGCTCTCTTTTATTTAAGTAAGGCTTTGAGTTACCCTGATTATACAAGGCATAATGGTTGGAATTATTTAATGTACGGGAGAGTGCAGGCAAAGCTAAAGAACAACAATATTGCCTTCAATTACTATAGAAAAAGTATTGACACTTTGCAAAAACAAAATAACTTAAAAAATTTAGCCGACGCATATATTGGTATAGCTGAATTATTTAAAGAAACGGGAAATGTAGATTCTGCGATATATTATGGAAAGCAGGCACTAAAACTGACACAGGAGAAGAAATTCAATAAAGAACTCTGGCAGTCTTATGTTTTGTTGGCAAATGTTTATGAGAAGATAAATACCAATGAGGCAGTAAGTTATTATAAACAGGCAATGGCTGCAAAAGACACCCTATTTAATCAGGAGAAGCAAAGGCAGATGTTAAGCTATAAGTTCAATGAAGAACTTCGGCAGCAAGAGCTTAAGAGTGCTGAACAACAGATTAAAAATAGAAACAGAGTTTATATTTTGCTTGCGGTACTAACGGGCTTTTTGCTATTTGCTATTTTTTTAGTACGCAATATCAAACAGAAACAGAAGGTAAACACGTTACTGCAGCAACAAAAACAGGAAATAGAAAGTACATTAAGTCACTTAAAAGCAACACAGGCACAGTTGGTGCAATCA
>MWYU01000255.1 GCA_002050375.1 Chitinophagales bacterium 62-2 | reverse complement strand
GGGGTGAACCTGTAATTGAAGGCAGGGCAGCCACTGTAAAAACAGCAGTGGATGAGCTTATGGAATACCTTATCGGCAAAGACCCAATGAACATTGAAGATCACTGGAACGTAATGTATCGCAGTGGATTTTATCGCGGCGGCCCAATATTAATGAGCGCCATTGCCGGTATCGACCAGGCTTTGTGGGACATAAAAGGGAAATTTTTTAATGCGCCCGTTTATCAATTATTAGGTGGCAAAGCAAGAGATTCTATGCGGGTATATTCATGGATAGGCGGTGACCGTCCGAATGAAGTAGGCAAGGCCGCAAAAGATATTGTAGAGAAAGGGTTTACTGCAGTTAAAATGAATGCCACTGCCGAACTACAATACGTTGACACATACGAAAAAATTGATGAGGCAATCAAGCGGATCGCTGCTGTACGCGAAGCTGTTGGGCCAAATGTTGGAATAGGTCTAGACTTCCATGGCAGGGTGCATAAGCCAATGGCAAAAACCCTGGCAAAAGAACTTGAGGCTTTCCATCCTATGTTTATAGAAGAGCCGGTGCTTCCTGAAAACAATGAAGCGCTGCGGGAAATTGCAAACCACGTTTCCATACCAATTGCCACCGGAGAAAGAATGTTTTCACGATGGCACTTTAAACAACTTTTAATAGATGGTTATGCAGATATAATACAACCCGACGTTTCTCATGCAGGCGGCATTACAGAGTGTAAAAAAATTATTTCTATGGCAGAGGCTTTTGATGTGGCTGCCGCTCCTCATTGTCCATTAGGCCCAATTGCATTAGCTGCCTGTTTACAGGTAGATGCTACCTGCCATAATGCTTTTATACAGGAGCAAAGCCTCGGCATTCATTACAACCAGGGAAGCGATTTGCTTGATTACCTCACCGACAATAAGGTTTTTAAATACGATAACGGCTACGTTAAAATACCTGATGAACCTGGCCTTGGCATTGTGATAAATGAAGATCATGTACGAAAAATGGCAGCAATAGGGCACAACTGGAGAAACCCGTTATGGCGCCATCAAGATGGGAGTGTGGCAGAATGGTAATGTGTGGTTGAAGTTTGATTTCTTTTTAACCACCCCCGGCACAGAAGGCACATAGAATAAATAGCATATACTCAAAAACTTCTTCTATGTTCCTATGCCACTATATGATTAGCACATAAACCATCATGACGAAAGCTGCAAACGAAAATAAACCAACCCGCATACGTTTTCGTATGCTCGCTTTAATATTCGTTAATGTGGTTATCAACTACATGGACAGGAGTAATATCTCGGTTGCAGCTACAGCCATAAGTACCGATCTGCATTTAACCTCTGTTCAGTTAGGCCTTATTTTTTCTGCCTTCGGCTGGACGTATGTTGCACTTCAAATTCCCGGTGGTATAATGGTTGACTATTTTGGTCCGCGTGTTTTGTATGCTTTCAGTTTAATTGCCTGGTCCCTTTCAACTCTATTTCAGGGGTTTACCAAAGGCTTCACTGCATTATTCGGACTTCGCCTTGCCACCGGTGCTTTTGAAGCTCCCGCATTTCCTGCCAATAACCGGATTGTTACATCCTGGTTTCCCAATAACGAAAGAGCTTCAGCAATTGCTGTATATACGTCAGGACAGTTTGTAGGACTTGCATTTCTAACACCCATGTTGGTAATCATCGAGCATCTTACAGGCTGGAGGGGTTTATTTATTATTACAGGTTCCATTGGAATAGTATGGGGTTTTATCTGGTATCATTACTACAGAGACCCTTCCAAACATTCTAAAGTAAACCAGGCAGAATTAGATTATATAGAACAGGGCGGGGGATTAGTAAACAGCAGTCATGAAAAGAAGCATGCGAACGCAGAAAGATTTAAATGGAGCAATCTTCAGGAGGTATTTTCACACCGCAAACTTTGGGGAATTTATTTAGGTCAGTTTGCAGTTAATTCAACTCTTTGGTTTTTTCTTACCTGGTTCCCAACTTATCTTGTAAAGTACCGCGGATTGAATTTCCTAAAATCCGGGATACTTGCTTCAGCTCCGTTTCTTGCAGCATTTGCCGGTTTAATATTGTCGGGCTTCCTGTCAGATCATCTAATAAAAAAAGGAGTATCTGTAGGCATAGCTCGTAAAGCTCCTGTTATTACCGGGCTTCTTCTTTCCATTTCAATTGTAGGTGCTAATTATGTAGATAGTCCGGCACTCATTATCTTTTTTATGTGCTTAGCTTTTTTCGGTAATGGCTTTGCTTCCATTACGTGGGTTTTTGTTTCCACGCTTGCACCTAAACGATTGATTGGCATTGCAGGAGGTGTATTTAATTGCATTGGTGGTTTAGCTTCTGTTATTGTTCCTATAGTTATTGGTTATTTGGTAAAAGGAGGCAACTTTGCCCCGGCCCTTGTGTTTATAGGTATAATAGCTTTTGCAGGTGCCTGCTCTTATATCTTCTTAGTGGGAAAGATAGAGCGCATTGAAACCAGGCTTCCCAGTAATGACAGGTAAGGTTTATACAACCAGAATGAATAATTAATAATAACGACAGTATAAGTAATTAGCAGGCTATGGAAAAATTTTTAAGTTGCGATTGGGGAACAACTGCTTTCAGACTTCGGCTTATTGAGGCTGAAAGCCTGAGCATAATTGCAGAGCAAAGCACCAAACAGGGAATATCGGACACTCATGAACAATGGAAAAAAAGCAATACAAATGAAGAAGGACGTTTAACTTTTTATCTTACAATTATCCGGGAACATATTACTGCCATCGAGCAAAAAATTGG
>MWYU01000074.1 GCA_002050375.1 Chitinophagales bacterium 62-2 | reverse complement strand
AGTGTACCTGCTAATTACTACCATACTAATGCAATAAGTGATACTGCAGTTGCTTATATCAGGGAATTCAGTAAGTCCGCTAAGCCGTTCTTCTTATATGTAGTGATGGCTCTGCCCGGTTTGGGCAGAATAACAAGTTTGGCTATTTCCCCTCTGCTGCACTTGCATGGAAAATGAGTAAGGAGAAATTTATTCAGAATATTCAATTTATTAATGATCTGAAATTAAGAGTAAGTTACGGGCAAACCGGAAACCAGGCCATTGGTAACTATTTATACATTCCTACGTTTTCAACTGCTTCAAATGCTGTATTTAGTAATATAGTTTATACTTCTATTTCTCCCACCCGAAAATCAAATCCTGACCTTCAATGGGAGGTAGCTAAACAATTAGATATGGGGTTAGATTTTGAAATATTAAAAAGAAGGTTACGCGGTAGTATTGAATATTATATCAGAAGAACATCCAATTTGCTGGTAAATCTGCCACTACCTGCCAGTTCAGGTTTTACAGGCCAGATTCAGAATGTAGGAAGTATGAAAAATACCGGATGGGATATTACATTAAATGCTGACATTATAAAGGATAGAAGTTTCAACTGGAATGTAAACTCAAATCTTTCCTTCTATAAAAATAAAGTGGTTAGCCTGGGGCCTTTGGCAAATATTATTAATGGTGGTGAAGCTATCAATGGAGGCCTAAGCATTATTGCACCGGGGCTTCCATTGCAGGCATATTACGGATACGAAATAATTGGAACCTGGCAATCAAAAGAAGACTTCACAGTTACAAAAGATAAAGTTCAACCCGGCGATGTTAAATACAGGGATGTAAATGGCGACAGCACTATCAGCGACAAGGATCGTATAGTGTTAGGTAAGCCATCCCCGGATTACACCTTTGGAATAACAAATACTTTCAGTTATAAAGGACTCAATTTAACCGCTTATTTAGAAGGCTCGTATGGTGCAAGTTTACTATACAATAGCATGGTAGATGCTTATTTCCCGGTTAGTTTGCGGAGGAATAAACTGGCGGAACCTTATCTGAACCGCTGGACAGCCAGCAATCCTACCAACGACTATCCGTCTTTTGTTCATCCGGTTGCACAAGGACAACGGCAGGTAAATTCAAAGACTGTACTGGATGCTTCTTATCTAAGACTCCAATCCTTAAGATTGGCGTATGACATCCCTATAAGTGGAAGGGCTATTAAGAATCTATCGGTATATATTAACGCTCAAAATTTGGTAACAATTACAGATTACAAAGGGATTGACCCTACGGCCAATTCAACAGGTAATGCAGTTCAAAGGGTTGATTTTAGTTCTTATCCATTTACAAAAACATACACATTCGGACTAAATGCCGGATTTTAAACTGATAGAGTTATGAAACAGATAAAATATATACTTAGCCTGGTTTTGCTAATAACCATTGCTACCAGTTGCGAAAAAGTTCTGGACGTTTCACCTAAAGACGAATTAGCCCCTGGAAATGTTTTGACAACTACTGCGGGAATTAAAGCACTTTTGTTTTCTTCTTATTCAGATATTCAGTCGCAACCCAGTTATCGATTTATTTTAAATATCGAAGAGGTTACCACCGATGTAGCCTTTAACACCGGAGGAAATGAAAATTTGATTTATACCCAATTCATCAATTTTACCTGGGATCCTTCCGTAGGTCAGTTTGCTGGTAGTTACTGGACACCTTCTTATAGGGCGATTCGTGATGCAAATTTGGTTTTGGAAAACATAAGTAGTGTAACTAATATAACTGAACAAGTTAAAAACCAATATATAGCTGAAGCCCGGTTTTTGAGAGCGTATGCTTACACTCAGTTATATAATCATTTTGGGCCTGTGCCGTTGAGAACTTCCACTACTCAGGATGTAAAACTTCCAAAGGCTACAGATGCAGAGATCAAAACCTTTATTGAAACAGAGCTTAATGAATGCATAGCAGATTTGCCTGCACCGGGCAAGGAGGAAGCCTTTGGACGTGCAACAAAAGGTTCGGCCATAGCTGCTCTATCTAAGTTTTTATTAAATACTAAAGAATGGCAGAAGGCTGCAGATGCTGCCGGTCAACTAATTGCTACGAATTATTATCAATTATATCCTGTTTTTAAAGACATGTTTAAAGTTGAAAATGAGCAGAATAAAGAGATGATATGGGTTGTATCCTGTACAAATTCAAAAGTTAACATGGGAAATTGGTATCCATCAGGAGCAATGCCGGTAGGCTTTCTTTATACCGATCAGTTACCCGAATACAAGTGGACTCCTGCTATTCAAAATTTTGCCACAAAATATAAACTTCGTGATGCATTTGTGAACACCTTTGATACTACCGATAAGAGATTTGTTCTTGTTATTAGAAAATATGTAAATACTGCACTCAAAGTGATTGATTTGAAACTAACACCAAATAGTACTTGTAGTTTAAAGTATTTCGATAACAATGGTTTGAAAAATGAATGTGGCAATGATATCCCTTTGCTTAGGTATGCGGATATTCTTCTTACAAGGTCCGAGGCATTAAATGAATTAAGTGGTACACCTTCAACAGAGGCGTTCAATTTAATTAACCTGGTTCGCACACGTGCCGGATTGGCTAATTTAACTATAGCGAATACTCCTACAAAAGAAGCTTTTCGTGATGCTATATTAAGAGAAAGAGGTTGGGAATTTATTTCTGAAGGAAAGCGAAGAGAGGATCTTATACGTCATAGTAAATTTGTTTCAAGCGCTTTGGCAAGGGGAGCGGTGAATGCAAAACCTACACATGTGCTT
>MWYU01000217.1 GCA_002050375.1 Chitinophagales bacterium 62-2 | reverse complement strand
TCCCAATACATATCTATTCGTATAGAACGTAACATGATTGGTGAACGGTCTTTAATTGTTATCCATATTCTTTCAATAATCCCAGCGCCTTGTATATTTAAAAGCACCTTGCTTTCGCCCGGCTTCAGGTGTTCTGAGGCATGCCCTTTAGCTCCTTTATTTTCCCATCCTCCCTTTCCTTTTCCTGCCGTGGGATTCTAAAAACTACTCCATCCTGTTTGTGTATTTGCCGGCACTTTATAAAGTTCCTGTGCTTCAACAGAGCCTGATATGAAAAGAAATAGTACAAAAAGTTTCATAAGCTTTTTTATAGGTTGGCTAAATGTAATAATTTGTATTTATTGCATTAACAAGAACCGGACAATGAGTTTGCTTTTTTCGACCATTGTTGTATAAATGCAAAAAAGCTGCCTGTGTTTGGACAGCTTTTTAAGTTACTTACACAGGTAACAAATCAACTCTTCATTTTCACATCTATATACTTTGCCTGTTCATCAATAGCCCGACTGTTTTCCTTAGTTCTTATCAACTGCTTCCGATTTTTAAGTTGCAATAGCTGATTATTAACTGCTGTTTTATATTTGGGATTAAAACCTGCAACAACATCTCTAAATTTAATAATTCTATCCACACCTTTTTTGAAGTTTTCGGTGCTGAAAACATTGCCTAAGAAAGTTAAATAATTTTTGTATTCAGTTATTTTATTAAACATGCTTGTCTCATCAAACTGTTTAGTCATTTCATCGAAGTCTGCATCGCCTTTTAGTAAAACTTCTAATTGCTCAACAGCTTTTTCCAAAGTTCCCTTTGCATCTTTTTTTAATTCGCCGAGTAATGAAAGCGCCTTTTGCTGGTTTATTGCCGCCAAGGCCAACAGCGAAGAACCGGCAACTGAATAAGAGGAGTCTTTTGTGCCTGCTACGAAAAAATCTTGATAAGCTCTATTGTTGGTTTGAGCAAGCACATCAATTGCGGCTGCACGGTTAATACGTTTAACATCGGTGCGTGCGATGTTCTCAATTTTTTTAATTGTATTGGCATCGAGACCGGAAGCGGAAAGATTTTTTAAAACACGTTCTCTTAATTCATAAAAAGGATCATCTAAAGCTGTAATAAGAAAATTTCTTGCTTCAGCCTCGTCTTTGTTTTTAATTGCATATTCAATTGCTTCTCTTCTGTCAACATATGTTTTTGCATAAGTATATTGATAAACATAATCGTTGATATTTTTATTTTCTGTTTTTTCTGCTAAGAGAACTTTATCGCCATCAAAATTTATCAGATCCGGTTTTGCTCTTACGCCAAAACTAAAAGTGTCTGCTTTATTTCGTACCCAAACACTATACCTTGTTTTTTTGCCGGCTATGTATATATCAATAGCTGCAGGAAGTTTGAAAACTTTATCAGTTGTTTGGGTTTGGTTTACGATAACGGTTGCTTTGTTAGCCATGCTATCATAGCGATAGGTAATGTTTAAAAGTGGGTGACCGCTTCCATAATACCATTGGTTCCAAAACCAGTTAAGGTCTTTGCCTGTCACTTCTTCAAAAGCAAGACGAAGATTTTGTGCTTCTGCAGATTTGAATTTATAGGTGTTGAGATACAGATTAAGGGATTTAAAGAACGCATCATCACCCACATAATTTCGTAACATATTTAATATGCAGCCGCCTTTATGATAACTAATTGCATCAAACATGTCTTCTTTATCACGATAATAAAAGCGGACTAAATCTTTAGTTGGACTGCCGTTTGAAAAGTATGTAAGCATATCCTCGTAGATGTGCTCATCGCCGGCGTCTTTTCCATGTTTGTATTCATTCCATAAAGTTTCGCTATAATCGGCAAAACTTTCGTTCAGGGTTAGGTTACTCCAACTTTCGGCTGTTACCAAATCCCCAAACCACTGATGAAACAATTCGTGCGAAACATAATCTTCATATTTGTTTCCATCAGTTAATTGACGCGCATTTTGCTGCAAATATTCAGAGTGAAGTGTTGCAGTTGTATTTTCCATGGCTCCGCTTACATAATCTCTTCCTACTATTTGCGAGTATTTAGGCCAGGGAAATTCGAAGTTCAGTTTTAATGAATAAAAAGCCATCATCTCAGGTGTAAGGCCAAAAATTTTACGGGCTACTTTTTCAAATGGTTTCTCTACGAAATAACTTACTTCTTTTCCCTTGTAGCTATCCTTTACTATGGCAAAATCACCCACACCCATAAAAAACAAATAAGGTGAATGCGGAAGGTCCATTTTCCAGTAATCAGTTCTTGTTCCGTCGGCATTCTTTTTATGGTTAATTAATATACCATTGCTAAGCGTAACATATTTTGCCGGAACAGTCATGGCAATTTCCTGTGTGGTTTTTTGGTTAGGCCTGTCAATCGTAGGAAACCAAACTGAGGAAGCCTCTGTTTCGCCCTGCGTCCATATTTGTGTTGGTTTATTTTTTTCTTCGCCTTTCGGGTTTATAAAATATAAGCCTTTAGCATCTGTAATTGCTGCGCTTCCTTCAGCTTTAAATTCATTGGGTTTAGAGGTGTAATCAATAAAAACGGTGTAAGGCTCGCCACCTTTATAAACACGGTCAAGTGTAATGCGGAGGTTTAAGCTGTCAGTATATGAATAAGAAAGATTTGTTGCTTTACCATTCTTCCAGATTGACACTTTTTTTATGTCCATTCCTTTCGCATCCAACCGTAAGGAGTCGGTATTATAGAAATGAGGCTTCAAGGTGATCCACGCCTTTCCGTACAGGTATGATTTGGCGTAGTCAAACTTTACATTAAGCTTTGTATGGA
>MWYU01000210.1 GCA_002050375.1 Chitinophagales bacterium 62-2 | reverse complement strand
ATTTTAGGACGAGACATACCTTTAACTAAACGTAACTGTCGAGATACATCATTCCTGTTCCTGAAGATGTACATGTAAATAGGGTCTGCTGAATAAGTAAAGATTAATTTTCAAATTGCCAATTTTGGTAATTATAGCTTTCCCACATTTTCATATCCCTCTTTAATTTTTGTAGTTGCATTGCTGAATAAGTTAAAATAGACAGTATTAGGCAAAAGGGTACCTGCCCGGTTAATTTAACCAGGTTCAGTACCATTATGATGGTAGCAATCCAAGAACTGCTTGTTTGTTGAAGCCTTGCTTTTATCCGGTTTAATCCGTATGCTGTTTTAGCTTGTCCAAACTTGCCTTCTATTGGATTTCTTTGTCCGGGTCTTATGTGATTTGACAGTGCCCGTGGTCTTCCCAGGGCTTTGGCCACCAGGACTATTTCCAACTCTTTGAGCTTTGCTCTGTTGGTTCGGTTACAATAAATTTTATCGGCGAGCACTTCTTTAGGGTAATAGCCAAACCGGGCTTTATACTGCTCAACTGTTTTTATCAGCCGTGTACCTTCATTAAAAGCGTCCCAGGACAAGTCTTCTAAAAATGCAAAACCATTCATCAGGCTTACATTTATCTTGGCTCCAAATTCTACATTTGCGTTAGTCTTCCCTCTTACAATGGGGCGTACATGAGGTTGATGAATACTTACTATTCTATGCTCGACCCTGTGGCTCTTTTCTTTATACATCAGTGCCTGCTGGTCGTAGAGGGTTTGAATGACCAGCAGATATTTGTATTGATGAGCATTGAGTGGAATAGTTTGGTAAGCCTTTAGCAGCTTCAGTATGTTTTTGATATTTCTATTTAGAAACCCTAACTGCTTTCTGATAGCGCTGCGTATTTCTTTTTTAGATTTTACTTTCTTTTGAGCAGTTTTCAAGTACACCTTTCTGGCAACCTTTCTATATGTTCTGGGCTTTTTTTTGTGCAAACCGGCTTTATACAAAACGTCTATCAGTTCTTCTGATTTCGCTCTTGCATTATCTAATAAGTTTAAATCTGTCGGAAAGCTAATGTCCTGCGGACAAGCAGTAGCATCTACTATTAATTGACCATGATGTGTAACTACTGATGGTTGTTCATCAGGTTTTAATAATACAGCTTCGTCACTGGCCTCTGCTGCCGTTTGCTCTGTTACCGCTGGCTTTTCTGTAATAGCGGTCTGCAACTGCCGGGGCGGTTCATCGTCTTTTTTCTTATGTGAAGGGACTTGCTTTTGTTGGGCTATCGAAAGCTTTAAAATCTTCTCATTAATGGCATTAATCTGTTCTGCTCCTAATCTTTTTCTAAACTCTACAAACAACGATGCATCAAATGGTTCCTCATCACTAAAACTGCTAAACCCCAGAAAGTACTGCATATACATGTTCTCTTGTATTTGCTGTACTGTCTCCCGGTCGCTTAAGTCGCACATATGTTTTATGATCAAAGAGCCAATAACAACACGAGGATTAATACCATCTGCACCGGTCTTGCTATTGTTCATCTGCTTCTGATAAACATTTACTAACTCATCCCAAGGCATCTTCTTTGCCAGAACTACCCAGCGGTTTGAGGCGTTTAAATGTTTATGAAAAGGAGTTTCAAACCCAGGTAATGTGGGCTGAACAGGACTAATATATTGCTGCTTTGATGCACGGAGTTTAAGGGCTTTGGCCATCTTTCTTTGCACTTTTATATTGCAAAAGTTAAGAAAACTATTGACCCTATTACGTTTTATAGTTTTTCAGCAGATTTAAACTTATTAGATAATGCAAGAGCGAAATCAGAAGAACTGATAGACGTTTTGTATAAAGCCGGTTTGCACAAAAAAAAGCCCAGAACATATAGAAAGGTTGCTAGAAAGGTGTACTTGAAAACTGCTCAAAAGAAAGTAAAATCTAAAAAAGAAATACGCAGTGCTATCAGAAAGCAGTTAGGGTTTCTAAATAGAAATATCAAAAACATAGTGAAGCTGCTAAAGGCTTACCAAACTATTCCACTCAATGCTCATCAATACAAATATCTGCTGGTCATTCAAACCCTCTACGACCAGCAGGCACTGATGTATAAAGAAAAGAGCCACAGGGTCGAGCATAGAATAGTAAGTATTCATCAACCTCATGTACGCCCCATTGTAAGAGGGAAGACTAACGCAAATGTAGAATTTGGAGCCAAGATAAATGTAAGCCTGATGAATGGTTTTGCATTTTTAAAAAACTTGTCCTGGGACGCTTTTAATGAAGGTACACTGCTGATAAAAACAGTTGAGCAGTATAAAGCCCGGTTTGGCTATTACCCTAAAGAAGTGCTCGCCGATAAAATTTATTGTAACCGAACCAACAGTGCAAAGCTCAAAGAGTTGGAAATAGTCCTGGTGGCCAAAGCACTGGGAAGACCACGGGCACTGTCAAATCACATAAGACCCGGACAAAGAAATCCAATAGAAGGCAAGTTTGGACAAGCTAAAACAGCATACGGATTAAACCGGATAAAAGCAAGGCTTCAACAAACAAGCAGTTCTTGGATTGCTACCATCATAATGGTACTGAACCTGGTTAAATTAACCGGGCAGGTACCCTTTTGCCTAATACTGTCTATTTTAACTTATTCAGCAATGCAACTACAAAAATTAAAGAGGGATATGAAAATGTGGGAAAGCTATAATTACCAAAATTGGCAATTTGAAAATTAATCTTTACTTATTCAGCAGACCCTATTTACATGTACATCTTCAGGAACAGGAATGATGTATCTCGACAGTTACGTTTAGTTAAAGGTATGTCTCGTCCTAAAAT
>MWYU01000103.1 GCA_002050375.1 Chitinophagales bacterium 62-2 | reverse complement strand
AAGTAATACAGCAGAGTCATCACGACTGTTTGGTTATCCGCGGGTAACGCTAAAGCAAATGATCGGGATAATAGCCGAATGGTTAAAGGAAGGTGGTAAAACAATCAATAAGCCAACGCATTTCCAAGAAAGAACCGGGCAATTTTAATTATGTAAACAATGATGAACAGTAGATATTTTTTGGAGCTAAACATTAATACTACTATTATGCTTCTCTTGCGTTGCACACTTTTACAGTTTGTTCTTTACTCAACCAGTAACTACAGGGCGTATGTCTAATATAAATTATACAATGGAATTGCAATCAACCATAAAAGAATTATTACATCAGGGAACTGTCATTCCGGCTCATCCATTAGCGCTAAATGCAAGCCGTACACTTGATGAAGAAAGACAACGCAGGCTAACACGGTATTATATAGCTGCCGGTGTTGGCGGAGTGGCTGTAGGTGTGCATACAACACAATTTGAAATAAGAAAGCCTGAAGTAAACCTGCTTGAAACTGTTTTAAGATTAGCAGCAGAAGAAATAGATAACGCACAACTTGACCGGTCATTTATAAAAGTTGCAGGCATTGTTGGGCAAACAGATAAAGCCGTAAAAGAAGCAGGATTAGCTGTAAAGTATGGCTATAATATTGGTCTTGTAAGCCTGGGTGGTCTTAAAGATTATTCAGAAGCTGATCTTATTAAACATGTTCGTATTGTTTCAGAAATTATACCAGTCTTTGGTTTTTATCTTCAACCCGCAGTTGGTGGTAGAATATTAAGCTATAACTTCTGGAAAGAATTTGCAGAAATTGAAAATGTACATGCCATAAAAATTGCTGCATTTAACAGGTATCAAACATTAGATGTAGTTCGCGCAGTTTGTGGTTCTTCAAGAAAAGATGATATAGCGTTATATACAGGTAATGATGATAACATCGTAGCTGATTTACTCACTCCTTATCGTTTCAATATAAATGGAAAACAGGTAGAAAAAAGATTTGTCGGCGGTTTATTAGGCCATTGGGCTGTATGGACACAGAAATCAGTTGAGCTATTGAACGAAATCAAACAAGCAATTTCAGGTGCTAACATTGAAGACCTTTTAAGTAAAGGCATTGAGGTTACAGATATGAACGAAGTTATTTTTGATGCTAAAAATTCTTTTCATGGTTGCATACCTGGTATACATGAGGTTTTAAGAAGACAAGGATTATTGGAAGGAAGATGGTGACTGGATCCGCACGAAGAACTATCAGCAGGGCAATTGGAAGAGATAGATCGTGTATACAAAATGTATCCGTACAATACTGATGATGCATTTGTAAAAGAGTTTCTGAAGAAAGATAAAAGCAGGTTGAAGAAACAGCAGTTGTATACATTAAAGGATTAGAAGCTGCCATGAAATTAGGGGAACACAGATGACACGGATTTGAAGGATTTGAACTGTGATTATCCGTTAAATCAGTGTCATCCGTGTTCTATTCATTAGCTCTACACAGTCTCTTAGAGAAATTATGTTGATTGAAGAAATAAAGGAACATGCTAATAGAATAAGCGAAACTGTTATTAGTTACCGCCGGCATTTGCATGCACATCCTGAATTGTCTTTTAAAGAATATGAAACGTCTGCCTTTATAAAAGAACGGTTGAATGAACTGGAGATTGAATGGCAGCCAATGGCAGGTACCGGGGTGGTAGCCCTTATAAAAGGCGAACAATCATCGGATAAGGTAATTGCCTTACGTGCAGATATAGATGCATTGCCCGTCACCGAAGCGAATGCGGTTTCTTATGCCTCACAAAATAATGGTGTTATGCATGCATGTGGTCATGATGTACATACTTCATCATTACTTGGAACAGCAAGCATATTGCAATCCATTAAACACAGGTTTGCAGGAACTGTTAAGCTGATATTTCAGCCAGCAGAAGAAGTGCTTCCGGGTGGAGCAGGCATTATGATCAAAGAAGGTGTGTTGGATAATCCAAAACCTGCAGCAGTGTTTGGACAGCATGTTTCACCATTTATTGAAGCAGGAAAGATTGGTATAAGGAAAGGAAAATTTATGGCTTCAATGGATGAGATATTCGTAATTATAAGAGGGAGAGGAGGACATGGTGCACAACCTCATCGCAACATAGACCCTGTAATGATAGCTGCCCAAATGTTGGTAGGATTGCAACAGGTGGTAAGTCGTATAGCAAATCCCACTATGCCAACGGTATTATCGTTTGGCAAGGTAATAGCCAATGGAGCCATTAACATAATTCCTGATGAAGTGTACATGGAAGGAACATTTAGGACTTTAGATGAAAAGTGGCGCGAAGAGGCACATGAACGAATGAAAAAGATGGCAACGGGCATTTCTGAAAGCATGGGTGGAAGTTGCGATTTTACTATCAGCAAAGGCTATCCTTATCTGGTAAATGATGAAAGACTTACTGAGCAGGTATCTGCATATGCAGAAGAATATCTTGGAAAAGAAAATGTAGAAGCCGCCGATATATGGATGGCCGCAGAAGACTTTGCGAGGTATTCGCAGTTAACACCTTCCTGTTTCTACCTGATCGGAGTTGGTAATAAGGAAAAAGGAATTACTTCATCACTTCATACGCCAACCTTTAATATTGATGAAAGTTCTCTGGTTTTCAGCACTGGTTTAATGGCTTATATAGCCATTAAACAATTAGGAAATTAATAGTAACGAGAAAGTCAGGCGATAGAGAAAAATAGACTTATCCTCACTAAAATCTTTTAATCTTGAAAATGAACCAGCAACCGTGCCGGACATAAACTTCTTCAGGTTGTGTGCATCAGGTCCTTATTATAT
>MWYU01000128.1 GCA_002050375.1 Chitinophagales bacterium 62-2 | reverse complement strand
GTTCGCAGATTTTCATGGTATGCCCTGTACCACCGGTTTTAGGATCATCAAGGTCATCATAAAATATACCAAATGTTGCCGGAGCTATTTCCTTAGAGCCAATAGCTTTTATGGTGTCTCTTAAAATGTAGGCGGCTTTTAACGCAAAACGATCTCTATCACCTGATACATATTGGTCAATAAGTTTTTCCGTCTTTTTGTTTTGTTTAGACTGGTAAACGATATTATCTGTGTCCTGTATAAGGTGTTATCACCTGATAGAGGCGACAGCTCATCCGTCTATGAATTTGGCCTTACGGAGCTCTCAAATTTTTTACGCTTAAAATATTCAACAATTTCTTCTTTTGTCATTTTAGACAATTTCTCACTTAATTTCTCTCTCTGCTCACGCATATACTTCACAGCGTCAAATTTTTTATCAAATGTCGTCTTCATATTTCATTAAATCTCTTGGTGAACGAATTTCTAATTGCTTATATCCATTTTTAATATTCACTGAATTGTAGCCCATTATTCTTTCAACGTTTACAATGTGCTTAAAGTTCCAACTTACCAAAAAGTCTACACGATGGATAGTCGCTAAAGCAATGTGCAGGCAATCTACATAACTTGTTTGTCCAACTACCTATTCACTGATGTATTTAGTTGCTAATTCTACAGCTTCTTCGGTCACCTCAATAAATTCGGTGTTATCTGCTTTCAGATACCGTACCAAATCCCTAACATCAGCAGGTGCACTGTCTAATTCCTCCTGTGTTACAGTTGAAAATAAAAGTATAAAATCCTTTTTAAATATTCTATCAAAAAGCGGTCTGGTGAATTCTTCAAACTCCTCATCGTAATAGCCACCAAACACAGAAGTATCAACGTAGAGTCTTTGTTTCACACGTTAAAGTTATAAAATGAAACTATAATTTGTATTAGGGTCAGCTGTATTAATACCACTTTAAATTAATGAACTGGAATTACTTTAACACTGGGATATTCAATTAATATAAATTTGCAATTAAATAAACGCTTCTTAGTGGGAGTGTCCTCGCTAACAGTGTCCCGGCAATGAATATATTTTCGTACAGTACTTAGAGACAGATGAGGACTTCAGTATAGCAGATTTATTCTATTCTCATAGCCACCTAAACCAAGTTCTTTGATCAATCACGTCAATCCCGTTTTGTTCGCAGATTTTCATGGTATGCCCTGTACCACCAGTTTTAGGATCATCAAGGTCATCATAAAAGATACCAAATGTTGCCGAAGCTATTTCCTTAGAGCCAATAGCTTTTATGGTGTCTCTTAAAATATAGGCGGCTTTTAACGCAAAACGATCTCTATCGCCTGATACATATTGGTCAATAAGTTTTTCCGTCTTTTTGTTTTGTTTAGCCTGGTAAACAATTTCAGGTTCTTCTGCAAGGTTTATTTCATCTAACGGGATCGTTTCATAAGCCTGGTTTGTTTTTTTTCTATGACCTGTATAAGGTGTTATTACCTGTAAGCGGGAACTATCAACAGAAGTTACACCCAGTGAAAAATAGTGATCTGCACCGTCTGCATTTCCACTTCTAAATAATATTTTTTTAGTATTTATACCTGAGCTCGGGTTAAGCAGCGATTAATTTTGGCTGATTATGTTGAGCGATTAGAGAAGGGTTTGTTTCTTCAATATCTTTTTTAATGGATGGTTTTTTAGGGAAGAAGGAATAAGCCGCTATGGCGCTAATGATGTTCAATAAAAAGCCTGCTATGGAGCGATGTCTTGTATGCTCTGCGTGGCAGATATTTTTGAGTTCATCATTTACTGTTTCAATAACAGAGCGTTTGCGGAGTAACAGTTTCTCTTCATTGCTTAATGCTTTTTGTTTCATGTTTCTTCTTACTGCTGTTATGAGTTGTATGCCATCATTAAAGAGCATGTCTGATAAAGCTTTGGAAATATAACCTTTATCGCCAAAGAGTTTTCCGAAAATATCTTTTGTCATTTTAGTAATGGCTTTAGCATTTCGGTCATCTACATTGCCTTTCGTTAAATAGAAGGAGAGAATTTCACCTTTATCATTAATGATAAGATGCAGCTTAAACCCAAAGAACCAGCCCATAGTTGATTTGCCAACGGTAGCAAGGTCTTTAAAGACTTTGTTTCTTTTAATACGCTTATTATGACACACCCTAAGTACGGTGGAATCAATAAAATTAATGCCGGTACATTCCCCTCTGCACGAGTAATGAAGAAACAGCATGAAGGGTACTGCCGAACGATGGCTTAATTCTATAAAGCGGTTATAGGAAACCAGGTTGGGGAAACAATCCTGGAGATGATGACAAACATAGTGGTTATAGAAGTGCTTAAAGTTACGGAATTGCCCACCTTGAAAAGCAATTAAAATGGTTATGATTTCCGAATCACAGAGGGTAGTTTTTCTATTTCTTTTTTTGGCATCTTTAGAAATAGGAAGTGAATAGTTTTTAAATTCTTTTTCAAAATGAATACAAAAATCATCGGTTTTTACAAAAATCTCTGCAACTTTGTGGGAGAAAAGTGGAGTGCTCATAGCGTTGTATTTGTTTGGTTATCAACAACTTGTACAGCAAAAATCACTCCGCTTTTTAATTTTTAATACTTTTTTTAAGCTATTTCTTATCCCGAACTCAGGTTGATATGGAAATTCATATATGGGGACCTGCCAGCAGTTCTAAAACGTTGCGTGTGCGTCTCGGCCGGTATTTTTCACCACCACTGTTTCCTGTTCATATCCGGGATCTTCCCTGCAAGCTCCTGCTTCACGAGATTGAGAACAGTGTTTTCGAAGTTGGGCCATTTACTATTCAAT
>MWYU01000309.1 GCA_002050375.1 Chitinophagales bacterium 62-2 | reverse complement strand
AGCTAATACGCGGTAATCCTTATTCCTCTTTAAGAACTCTGCCATTGTTAAAAGCTTATTGTTGCAATCCTTATTCACAACGTTATATTTTCTATCCGAAAATTTTTCTTTTATAATCTTTTCGAGTTCATCTTTATTCCTTTCATCCTTTTCAACAAAATAATATCTATCAAATCTTTTCGGTGACGTTATTTCCAATACTCGAACAGCAGTTCCTTTTATGATCTCAATATCGGTTTCATCATCTTTAAATATATCTCCGGAGCCGGCAAAGCCATCAAAATAAAGTGTTTTAAATTGAGGATACTTATTCATAATAGTTAAATATGCTTTTGCATAATCAACAACCATTTCCATTTTTTGCTCTGTCCAATTTCCGCCAAATTGATTCATTGGTTTTATGTCTAAGTTGAAACTTAAATATAATCAAAACAACCTCCCCTGCTCCCCCGGCCTTCTAAACAGGCTGCAATCCAACTCCATCCGCTCATGATTTAGACCATACTTATTCGTGTACTTGCGATATTGCATAGCCACTATTTCAGCTATATTTCCCGAACCTCTCATTCGTCTACCCCACTCGCTATCATTTACTTTGCCGCCATGACTTGCTTCTATGTGGTGCCACACTTTATCAGCCCGTTCAGGGAAATTTTTATACAGCCAATCGTGAAAAATTAATTTTATAGCACCATTTAAACGAATAAAGGTATAAGCTGAAAAAGTAGCTCCCGCTTCGCTGGCTAATTTTATAATGTCGTGCATTTCGTGTTCATTCAATCCGGGAATCATTGGGCCGAGCATTACACCCATTCTTACACCTGCTTTGCTCATTTCCTCAATTAAACGTAAGCGTTGCTTTGCAGTGGTTGTTCGTGGTTCCATAGCCCTTCGCAGGTCTTCGTTTAGAGATGTTATGGATACCAGTATACTTACCAATCTTTTCTTTGCCATTTCTGCCAACAAATCTTTATCGCGCAGCATGCCTGCATTCTTGGTAATCATTCCTACCGGCTGGTTAAACTCGTTGCATACTTCAAGCAAGCCTCTTGTAAGCCTAAACTTTTGCTCTGCCGGTTGATAGCAGTCCGTGTTGCCGCTTAATCCTATTGGCACACATTCCCACTTAGGGTTCATCAGAAATTTGCGAAGCAATTCCGGGGCATTCTTCTTTACAATAATCTTTCGTTCAAAATCCACCCCTGCGCTGTAGCCCCAGTATTCAAATGAGTTGCGGGCATAGCAATAAATGCATCCATGTTCGCAGCCCTGGTAAGGGTTCATACTATACCACATGCCCACATCAGGACTATCAATTTTATTTACAATGCCTTTTGCATTATCTTCTAAATACTGTGTGGCTTCGTTTTTTTCGGTCCAGTCGTCTATGCCTTCAATATGTTCTTTTACACGTTCATTTTTAAGAAACTTATTTCGCGGATTAAATTGCGCCCCGCGACCTTTTAGATATGTATTAACACGTTCCTCATTATTTTCTTGTTGCATAACATTTAGTTTTTGCCTTGGACCTATAGGGAGTAAGCCATCGCAGTGCCAGAGCTCCTAAAATTGTAAATGTCCTCTTTACCCATTTCCTCATAATCCCAAAAATCCTATAAATCCTGGTTCAGACATTCCTCATAATCTCAAAAATCCAGGTTCAGACATTCAGAATAATGCTCCTTGCGTTGTTACAACAGGCATGTTCATAAATTCGAACTTCTCCACTGCCTGGTATCCTTTCCCGCCTTCAGGCTTTCTTAATAACAACATGCTGCCTGCAATAAATCTCCCCGTAAAATGCCTGTGGCTGTATTCGAGCCAGCCTTTTTCGTACTGCGATGGCAACAACTGCCTGGCAACAGGTAAATAAAAGTTTTCAGTGAAATGGGGTTTTACCTCTTTGGTCTTCATTAAGCTTTGCGCCGTCTTTAAATGCTTTACCAGCATTTGTATAGCCACCTTAGTTTCTACATTTATATAAATGGTGTGCGTTGGAAAGCTGCCGAAATCTCTTAATTCAACTTTAAACGCAGGCATAGCCATGGCAACCATCTTTAAACGATTTGCTATCCGTTCTTCCATCATTTGTAACTGGCTGAATTTTACAAGTGCTATATGCGGCTTACCCCATTCTGCCGATGGAGCTTCAAACTTTTGGGCAAATTCTTTCTTAATGCTTGCTATTTTATTCCGCAACTCTTCGTGCGGCTGCAGCACCAATAAATATTCGCACATACGATAGCCGGGCAGGGATAAAATATCTGTTTTCATACAACAGGTTTTAATGTTAATAACTAAAATAATTCTTGTACTTAATTAAAACGTAAGCAGGTTTTATTTGCCCTGCTTACATAGGTTTTTAATTTTTAGTGATCATAAAATTAGTATAGTTTTACTAAAAATTTTAGCATAATTAAATATTTAACCTTATGGAAAAGGAACATGCTTATAATGCCCGTTACAAAGGCACGAAAGATTTTACGCAACATGATGTGCATG
Organism: Chitinophagales bacterium 62-2; assembly: GCA_002050375.1. GTDB lineage: Bacteria > Bacteroidota > Bacteroidia > Chitinophagales > Chitinophagaceae > Segetibacter. Next base: position 326 of record MWYU01000309.1, on the reverse strand, counting down.
CTGCTAACGCCACAGGTTTTGGCGCTGCTGCCGACGATTATAGCGAAAGAGGAATAGATTTGAACGAGCAGCTAATCCGCAACAAGCCCGCTACATTTTTCTTTCGGATGAATGGGGATGCTATGAGGGGTGCCGGTATTTTTAACGGAGATATACTAATTGTGGACAAAAGTATAAAAGCAATAAGCGGTAAAGTAATTGTGGCAATTGTAGAAGGCGACCTAATTGTAAGAAGGCTGCACCAAACAATGAACACGATTACCTTAATCCCCGAAAACCCCCGGCTTTCCGCTATTAAGATAGAAGAGTTTAGCGACCTGCAGGTT
>MWYU01000206.1 GCA_002050375.1 Chitinophagales bacterium 62-2 | reverse complement strand
ACATTTAAACCACTTCTATGAATAAGCACACCGGAATAGGTCTTCTAAAAAACGCATTTGTTATCGGAAAAGCAATATTAAGTTTTGCTCCACCATAATTATATTGGTGCAAAGTGTCGATGTCGCCACTACTTTTCAATAGAAATTTAATTCAAAAAGCATTAATACAAATAATGCCTTTCTTCACCAACCATTGCTTAATTTATGAAAAAAATTATCCTTAATAAAATAAAGTATGTAGGTGTACTTTATATAGTGTTATTCTCCTGTATAGGAGCATGGGCACAATCAAATATTACAGGAAAAGTTACAGATGAGAAAGGGGCAGGTTTATCAGGCGTATCAATACTGCTTAAAGGAACTTCTACCGGCGCCGGCACCGATGCCAATGGTAACTTTTCTATTCCTGTACCAAATGCCAAAGGCACATTAGTTGTTTCGAGCGTAGGCTTTAGTACGCAGGAAATACCGGTTAATAACCGTGGTACTGTAAATGTAACTTTAGCATCTGATGTCAGGTCTTTGGAGAATGTTGTAGTTGTAGGCTACGGTACGCAGGCAAGAAAGCAGGTAACAGGGGCTGTTCAAACCATCAACTCTAAAGAGTTAAAAGACATTCCTGTTTCTCAAATAACACAAAAATTACAAGGCCGTTTAGCGGGTGTTCAAATCAATCAAACAACAGGTAAGCCCGGTCAGGGGATGTCCGTTAGAATTCGAGGTCAATTGTCTGTTTCGGCAGGCAGCGATCCTTTATATGTGGTTGACGGCTTTCCCATTACAGGTAGTATTGGTGCTTTAAACCCTGATGAAATAGAAACTCTTTCTATATTGAAAGATGCAGCTTCCACTTCTTTATACGGTTCAAGAGCAGCGAATGGGGTGGTTCTAATAACTACTAAAAGAGGAAGGAAAGGCCAGACGAATGTAAGTTTCAACACATTTGCAGGTATACAACAAGTACCTGAGAGAGGCCGTGTGCAAATGATGGATGCAGTAGAGTTTGCTCAATTTAAAAAAGAATACTACGAAGATGCAGGTCAGCCTGTACCTATAGAATTTCAAAACCCTTCGCAGTATGAAGGCAAAAATAACGACTGGTACGGTGCGTTGATAAGAAAAGCACCTTTACAAAGCTATAATCTAACTGTTACGTCAAGTACAGATAAAGTTAATACGGCAATAGTAGCCGGAGTATATAACCAGAAAGGCGTTATATTAAATAACACTTATAAAAGATATTCGTTGCGGATGAATACCGATTATGCAATATCAGATAAAGTGAAAATGGGATTCAATTTAGCTCCTTCCTATGTTTTTGATAATACACCAAGAACAGATGGAGACAGGGGAACCGGAATACTTTTTAATGCACTGCACACCTGGCCTGTTATGCCTATTTATGATCAAAACGGGGAACTAACTAAGTTCAATCAGTTTCCCGGCAGTACTGGTAACATTTTCGCTTACCCTAACTGGGTAAGATCAGCAGAGGAACTCGTTAATGAAACTAAAACAACTAACCTTATTTCCAACGCTTATCTACAATATCAACCAGTTAAAGGATTGGTATTGAAGTCTACGTTCAATGTGGAGTATTTAAATACTAAGTTCTTCTTTTTTAATCCTTCAACAGCTACCTCTCAAATTAATGTTCCTATACCAACTACTGCCGTTTCAATCCGGCAGAACTTCGAAAATCGCTCCTGGCTAAACGAAAACCTCGCTACTTATTCCAGAAGCTTTAATGACCATAGTTTTGAACTATTAGGGGGTTTTACTTTTCAAAAATATAGAGGAGAATTTACAGGTATCCAGGCTGATACTTATACAGATGACAGGCTTCCTACCATTCAAGGTGCGCTTAACATCAATCGCGGTGCTACAAACAATGGAGTACAAGAATGGGCACTTACCTCTTTTCTTTCGAGGCTCACCTATAATTACAAGGGAAAATACCTGTTTACTGCAGCAGTACGTAGTGATGGTTCTTCCCGCTTCGGGGCTGCCAATCGATATGGTACTTTCCCTTCTGCCTCTGTAGGCTGGGTAATGTCGGATGAGCACTTTTTTGATAGGTTTAGAAAAGTATCATTTGCAAAGTTGAGGGCTAGTTACGGTGTAATTGGTAACAACAATATTGGTAATTACACCCAGTATGCGTTGGTAAATAATACCGTAAACGCCGTTTTTGGTAACACTGTAGCGACCGGGGCAGTAGTAACTTCCTTAGCCAATCCTAATTTAGGATGGGAAACTACCAAACAACTGGATATTGGATTAGACCTGGGGTTGTTCAAAGACAGGATTCAGTTTACCTATGACTATTATACAAAAAACACTACTAACCTGCTTTATAGCGTGCAAGTAGCACAAGAGTCTGGGTTCGGCAATTTTAATGATAATATTGGTGAGATTAAATTTTGGGGTCATGAATTTGCTGTAACTACCAGGAATACCGAAGGAAAACTTAGATGGACAACTAACGCCAATATCTCATTTAACCGAAACAGGGTATTGGCCTTAGCTGAGGGAATAGACCGTGTTTATGGAACTTTTCATATAACGCAGGTAGGCCAGCCATTTGGCCAGTTTTATGGTATGCAGGCCGATGGGGTTTACCTTACCCAGGGCGATTTGGATAAATCTCCAAAAATTCCGGGTCGTTCAACTGTTGGCAGTATAAAATTGAGGGATATAAATGGTGATGGCGTTATTACCATGGGTGGAAACTTTGATGACCGTACCATAATTGGAAGTCCTTTTCCTAAATTCACCTATGGCATCGTTAATACTTTAACCTACGGCAACCTTGATTTTACAGTTGTTGGG
>MWYU01000050.1 GCA_002050375.1 Chitinophagales bacterium 62-2 | reverse complement strand
TTATGGAGCAACTTGTCCCAATTGATTCAAGATGGGAATATTATTTCTTCAAGTGAAGTTTTAAGGGAAATAGAAAACTACGATGATGAGATAGCTGAATGGGCAAAATTGAATAAACAAATTTTTATTAAACCTACTATTGAAGAACAAATACTTATTCAACAGATTTTAGCAAAACATCCTGATTTAGTAAAAGAAGAAGCAATCTTGTTAGGTAAGCCTTATGCTGATCCATTTGTTATAGCACAAGCAAAATCTCATAACTGCATTTTGGTACACAGCGAAAAGCTTAAGCCTAATGCACATAAAATTCCTAATGTTTGCCAAGATTTTGGTGTTGCTGAAATAGCATTATTTGAATTCTTCCGAAAAGAAAAATGGAACTTCTAAATCTATCATATTCATTCATTAATGTCAACCAATCAAATAGTTTCAAAGGTCTGGTCGTTTTGCAATACCCTACGTGATGATGGTGTGGGTTATGGCAGTTGTCTGAACTGTGATTTTTGTGATTCAATGATTGCTGTGAATAGGAAAACAAGACAATTATCAATGCTATCAATAAAAATATGATCTTCAGATTAATAAATCATTTCTATCACAAAAATCAAAAAAATCATAGTTCAGACAACCCAATCAATCATAGTTCAGACATAATCAAATGGTTCTTAGTTCAGACATGATTAAGGAACAGTATAAATATTCGGAGCTTACTTCCAAAATCATTGGCTGTGCCATGACCGTGCATAAAACATTGGGCAATGGTTTCCAGGAAGTGATTTATCAAAGAGCATTAGAAATTGAAATGAGATTAGCTGGAATATCTTTCACCCGTGAAAATGAAATGCTCATTTTTTACAGAGATGAACAGATTGGAACACGCAGAGTAGATTTTTTTGTAGAAGGAATTATTTCAGTTGAATTGAAAGCAATAACAAAGCTCGAGGATGTGCACCTTGCACAAGCTATTAACTACCTTGAAGCATACAACCTGGAAATTGGATTATTAATAAATTTTGGCTCAACCAGTTTAATTTTCAAAAGGTTTACAAATAAAAAATATAAGCCGCGATAATCATAAGAATCAAAAAAATCAAATCAATCACAGTTCAGACAATATGAGCACCAATCAAATAGTTTCTAAAGTCTGGTCGTTTTGCAATACCCTTCGTGATGATGGTGTGGGCTATGGCGATTACCTTGAACAACTTACCTACCTGCTGTTTTTAAAAATGGCAGATGAATATACCAGGGCTCCTTACAACCGTACAATGCCTATTCCGGCGGCGTATAATTGGCAAAGCCTTACACCATTACGCGGCGCAGAGCTGGAGGTTCATTACTCTACCACGCTTCGTGAGTTGGGTAAGGAGAAAGGCATACTCGGGCAGATATTTACCAAGAGCCAAAATAAGATACAGGACCCTGCCAAGCTGTACAACTGGTAGACCTGATAGATAAAGAGAACTGGGTAATGATGGGTGCCGATGTGAAGGGTGATATTTATGAAGGCTTGCTGGAGAAGAATGCAGAAGATACCAAAAGCGGCGCCGGTCAGTACTTTACGCCACGGTCGCTCATAAGGGCAATGGTAGAATGTGTTCGTCCCGAACCGATGCGCACCATTGCAGACCCTGCATGTGGTACGGGTGGTTTCTTTTTAGCAGCTTACGATTTTATTGTTGCCAACCATAGTCTGGATAAAGAACAAAAGCAGTTCATTAAGTTCAACACGTTTTACGGCAATGAGATAGTTGCAGGCACACGAAGGCTTGCACTGATGAACTTGTTCCTGCACAACATTGGCGATATAGATTCTGAAATTCTATATCACCGGCAGATGCTTTGATTGCACCGCCCAGCATTTACTATGATTATGTTTTAGCCAATCCTCCGTTTGGTAAAAAGAGCAGTCAAACCTTTACCAACGAAGAAGGCGAACAGGAAAAAGAAGACCTCACCTACAACCGGCAAGACTTCTGGGCAACCACCAGCAACAAGCAACTGAACTTTGTTCAGCACATCCGCTCCATGCTTAAAACCACAGGGCAGGCAGCAGTGGTTATTCCTGACAATGTTTTGTTTGAAGGCGGCGCAGGAGAAACGGTTCGTAAGAAGCTGTTGGAAACAACAGATGTTCATACCATTCTTCGTTTGCCCACCGGTATCTTTTATGCCAATGGTGTAAAAGCAAATGTTGTTTTCTTCGACAACAAACCTTCCTCAAAAGATCCATGGACAAAAGAGATTTGGTTCTATGATTACCGCACCAACATTCACCATACACTAAAGAAGAACCCATTAAAGCTGAGTGACCTGCAGGATTTCATTACTTGCTATAATGCAAGTAACAGGCATAAGCGAAAAGAAACGTTTCATGCAACGGATAATCCTGAAGGAAGATGGAGGAAGTTTGGTTATGATGAGATCATTGGTCGTGATAAGACTTCTTTGGATATTACCTGGCTGAAGGATAAATCGCTTGCTGACTTGGATAACCTTCCGGAGCCGGATGTATTGGCTGAGGAGATAGCGGAGAATTTGGAGAGTGCGTTGGGGAGTTTTCAAGCGATTATTGCTCATTTGAAAAAGTAAGTTTTTGCTCGTCATTTTGAGGGACGGAGCAATATGTTTTATGCTTGTTAAGCAGTTGGATGATATTGAAGCATTTCTTTTTTCTTCATCTTTTTGTCACTTTTTGCTTGCCCAAAAAGTAACCAAAAAAGGCAGCAGGGAATGATAACAGCCCATTCCCTGCGTGGTTCTTCAATGTAGCTTTTGAATTACTGTGGTGAAGGACATCGGTGCCTTGATGACTTCACTGTTTGAAATGCTTTTAT
>MWYU01000616.1 GCA_002050375.1 Chitinophagales bacterium 62-2 | reverse complement strand
CTTTCGAACCGTTAAGCAATGGACACCTGTTCATTGCTTTTTTGTTAGGTAAATTACCCGGTTCATGCTGTTATTATTTATTATTAGGGCTTATTCTCCAAATTGTATTGGATGCGTCATCTGCAACAAGCATTGCGTTTTGCGTAAAGGCAATGCCAACAGGGCGTCCATATACTTTATTATCCTCGCCGGTTAAAAAGCCGGTTAAAAAATCTTGTGGCGGACCAGAAGGTTTACCATTACTAAAAGGTACATAAACAACTTTATAACCCGAAAACTGAGAACGGTTCCACGAGCCGTGCTGGCCAATAAATGCTCCTCCTTTAAACTTGCCGCCGAAAATGCCCTTCTCATCAAATGCCAATCCTAAAGATGCTGTATGTGCGCCAAGAGCTACATCAGGAACAATGGCCTTCTTTACCAGTTCAGGCTTTTGTTTGTCTTTCATCCTTGGGTCTTCGTGCTGGCCAAAATAAGAGTAGGGCCAGCCATAAAAGCCACCTTCTTTCACACTGGTAATATAGTCTGGCACGAGTTCGTCGCCTAATTCGTCTCTTTCATTTACGGCAGTCCATAAAGTAGTAGTACCCGGTGCCCATCCCAAACCAACCGGGTTGCGCAAACCGGCAGCATAAATTCTTTCTCCTGTACCGTCGGGATTTACCTCTAATATATTTGCCCTGCGGACTTCATATTCCATCCCGTTTTCTCCAACATTACTTCCTGAACCGACAGAGATATAAATCTTTGAATTGTCTTTGTTTGCAATTAAGTTTCTTGTCCAGTGATTGTTATATCCGCCTCCAGGTAAGTCTAAAATCTTTTTACCGGGACCGGTAATCTTAGTAGTACCTGGTTGATAAGGATATTGGATTAAGCCATCGGTATTGGCAACATAAAAATGATTACCGATAATCAACATACCGAAGGGCCTATTCAGGTTTTCAACAAAGATGCTGCTTTGTTCAACTTTGCCATCTCCATCTTTGTCCCGAAACAATAGAACTTTATTGCCGCTATTTCCTAAATTCTGCGACTTGTTTTTACCACTGATAGCTCCTTTTACTTTTTTTATTGCACCGGGCTCAGTGCTTGCTTCAGCTACAAGTATATCCCCGTTAGTTGCAATGTAAATCCAGCGAGGATTATTAAGGTCTTCAGCAAACTTAGTTACTGTAAAACCTTCAGGCGCAACAGGAGTTTTACCTTCAGGCCAACCAATAACGTTGCTGAATTTTGTTTTAGACTTAGTGGCATAGGGAGCAGGTAGGTTTACAGGTTGTCCCGCAGATGTTTCGACGACAACTTCCTTACCTGCATTTTGTTCTTTTTTTGATGGCTCGTTTTTGCATCCTATAGCAAGCAGACTTAAAAAAATAAATGAAGCAATAAGTTTATTAAGCATTGTAAAAGATTTTAATTTGCAGATACAAAACACATACCTCAGTTAATTTGTTTCATCCTACTAATTACTGATTATTAATTGTAAAGTGCCCTATCGAACAAATTTCGAACTCTTTTCTGTAAGATTTAAAAGTCATAGGAAAATTAGCTGCCTGATATGTAGCCAATGTGTTTGTTAGCAGGTATTATAGTGTCAGTTACAATTCGTATTTGTACCGAATTAAACAACCTTGTGAAGGTGTATCCTGAAAAAGTGAAAGCTTTAAAAAACACCTATCAGGAATGGGAAAAAAAAGTGGGTGTAGTGCCGTGGGCTGAATTAGAAAAAAATATGAAAAAAGGTGCTGATCAGTAAAGCCGTTAAATAATTATGGTACAGAAAAAATATTCTTTCCTTTTGGGCTTCCCCGTTTTTGTTTTACTAATAATCTTCTTTTTAAGTGCACTTGATGGTAGTGCACAAAAGATCTTCTTTACGACCGGCTTTAAAGTAACAGAGTTGACAGAAAAGTCTGTTATAATATGGACAAGGCTATGCAGCCAGGCAAAACCAAATCCAATTGTACATGCAAGAAAGGAATCGGTTTTTAGACATCCTTTAGATTTTGATGAAAACATGCCCATAGATAAAATGGATGGCGGAGTAAAGGGCGCGAAAGGATTAGTAAGAATTACTTTAATGCAGGATAACCACCACATAAAGTCTGATTGGCACCTTGTGTCTGAAAAAGAAGACTATACTGCGAAAGTAGCTTTCAACAATTTAAAGTCTGATAAGTGTTATGAAATTTTATTGGAAGCTAAGGCTTCTGATACAGGAACAGTAAGCACAGCAAAAGGCAGCTTTTGTACAGCTCCGTCAAAAAACTCAATTCTTCCGGTATCGCTTACCTCTTCTACATGCCAGTATTTCTGGAGTTTTGATGATGAGCAGCGGGGCTTTAAAACGTATGACAATATGAATAAGCTAAATCCCGATTTTTTTATACAGACAGGTGATTACGTTTACTACGACAAGCCGGGGCCTTTAGCTACTACTATTGCTAAAGCAAGGCACAAATGGCACGCTATGGATTCCAGGCCATCTTTGGTTGATTTTTATAAAAAAACACCGGCGTATTTACTCAAAGATGATCATGATATTTTATCAGATGATGCAGCCCCTTCATCTCCGCCTTATGGTGATTTAAAGTTTAATGATGGTTTAGCTATATGGCATGAAAATGTGCCTTTACGGGATAAGCCATACAGAACATTCCGCTGGGGAAAAGATCTTCAAATCTGGTTAATAGAAGGTCGGGAATTTCGTTCAGATACGACAAGAAATGAGGAGGGTGATAAAACCATTTGGGGAGCAGAACAAAAAAAGTGGTTCAAAAAAACGATAAGCGAATCGAACGCAACATTTAAACTGATATTCTCACCAACACCTATTGTTGGTCCCGACAGGGAGGCTAAATCAGATAATCATGCTAATAAAACTTTTAAGCAGGAAGGTGATTGGATACGGAAACTTATATCAGACATTAATAACTCTTTTGTGGTTAGTGGCGACAGGCATTGGCAATATGTGTCAAAGGATACCGGAACAGGATTAATAGAATTCGGCTCGGGACCGGTAAGTGATTATCATGCCCAGGGATGGGATCCGAAAGATAAAAGACCTCAACATAAATTTTTAAGAGTTAAAGGCGGGTTTATAGGAATTAAAGTTGACAGGCAAAATGGAAAGCCCTTCATTCAATTTACACACAATGATGTTGATGGGAATAAAGTAAATGAAGAAAAGTTCTTCGCTAAATAAATATATGCCCCTTGGTAAGAGTCATATTTATACATACACAAAACAAAGTACTAAATCAGCTTACTATTTTTTATAATCACTATTCGTTACACTTATAACGTCTAAGTTATTACTGCTGCTTCGTATTTGGCCTTTACCCCCTGCTGCAGGATTTATACAGATAAACGCACCATGAAAATAAAAATAAAATTATGAGAAGAAGCACCATCATATTCTCCATCATATTCAGCTTATCATTCCAAACCGGTATCACACAGCGTATTCCGTATTCTAAACAAATGGCGCAGACTGTAATGGGGCTTTGGAAGGATTCATTTGCGTTAAGACAGGGTACAGGCCGACAGCATTTGACTTAAATAATATAAATAATGGAAAGTTATTATTGCTGCTTTATCGGATTACAGGTAAAGAAAAATATTGGAAGGCTGCAATATTATTAAGAGACCAATTGCGTACACATCCACGAACTTATACTAAAGCCGGCAGTAAAGTAACAGTTACTAATGAGAAATGGCAATTGGACTTTGGGTAAACTTTGTTTATTTAAAATGTTATTGTTACTGGCTTGGATAGGAAAGAAAGAATTTGTTTTACGTGTTGGGTTGAATTCTAAAATTTTATAGAAGTTTATTTCTTTTAATAATTCCATTATTTCAATGCCAACAATTTAAATGCAAGCCCAATAAGAGCTGCAGCTAAAATAATAGCTGGTTCTTTCACTTTCTTTGTTCTCAATAAAATAATCATTGTTGCTAAGGCTATTAATGCTGTTGGAATGTCTTTGATAGTTCTTATTGCAATTACTATTACTGCGCCTGCTAATGCTCCTACAACTGCTGCTGTAATACCATCTACAAATGCTTTTATACTTCGGTGCTTTCCGTACTTATGAAAATAAGGTGCTGGCAAGACTGTAAATAAATAACATGGCAAAAACGTTGCTAAAGCTGCTACTGTTGCACCGGGAAAACCAGCTACTAAGTAACCAATAAAACCTACTGTTATTACAACCGGACCAGGTGTTATCATGGCTACTGCAACTGCATCTATAAATTCATGTTCAGTTAACCATCCGTATTCTGTTACCACACCACCATGTAAAAAAGGAACAATTGCTAAACCACTTCCAAAAACAAATGCACCTGCTTTTGTAAAGAACCATGCTATTTTACCAAGTGTATTTAACTCATAATCCCAAAACCCTATTTGGAAGAGTAATATAGGATTTGCAACTGAAGGTTTCTTAAACCATTTTGGTGGAGCTTTTAAGAACATATATATTAGCCCTGCTACAACAAATATTAATACTTCTTCCTGCTGAGTGATGATAGTTACCACTGCTGCTACAATAAAAAATGACCATAGTAGCCAATTCTTAGTGATAGATTTTACATTGAATTTGCTTATTGATTTTTCTGTGAGTTTGTAACTGCTTATTATAATAATTCCTACCACTGCTGCACCCACACCGTAGAAGATTGCCTGCATCCAAGGTAAGCCGCCAAACATTTTATAAGCCATACCAATTACCACTACCATAAAGAATGATGGAAGTACAAAAGTTAATCCGCATAGCGTTGCACCTAATGTTTTATAATGTACATATCCTAAATAAATTCCTAACTGTGCTGCTAAAGGACCAGGTGCAAGTTGTGCCAATGCTAATCCGTCTTTATATTCTTCTTCGCTTATCCATTTTCTTTCTTCAACCAAATCTCTATGCATATAACCTACCAATGCAACCGGACCTCCAAAGCCTGCATAACCAAGTTTAAAAAAATATTGTACTAATTGCCTTAATGTGTAGGCAGGTGTTGTTGTCTTTTCTTCCATTCTTATTATTTAGGTTGCCAAGTGTGTTTTTCGTCCTGAACATATTTTGACCAGCTATACAATGCATCGTATAGCTTCATGCCGATGTTAAGCATTTCATCGTCGTTGTAGTTTTAAGAAAGCCCTGCTGATATTGCCCATAAGCGTAAAGCCTGACTTGCTATATCGTGCCGGTCTGTGTCCGTACCTCTTACAATAACAGCTAAGGTTTGAAGTACTGGTTCTGTTGACTTGTATTTCTCAATGATATAATCAAAGGTGCATTTGTCTTCATGGTGTGAAAACTCAACATCCGGAATGTCGAAAGGGATTGCATCTAATACTGCTGCTTGTTCCTTAACCTTATCAGCTCGTACATAAATAATTTCAGCATCTTTGTCTACAAAATTTTTAATGAGCCAAGGGCAGGCAATGCGGTCTATCTTCGGTCTTTCCGGGGTTATCCACTTCATTTACTGACAAATTATCTCCAAAATTACGCCTTACGTTTGTGATAAATTAAGCAAATGAAACTGCTGGTTATAGAAGATGAAAGTAGTTTGCTCAATAGTATTAAAGACTATTTTGAACAAAGTGATTTTCTTTGTGAGGGAGTGCTAACTTATAAAGAAGCTATTTCGCGAATAGAAGATTTTAGTTACGACTGCATCATACTGGATATTAATCTGCCGGACGGAAACGGGTTAAAACTGCTTCAGTATTTACGCCAGTGTAAAAAAGATGATGGAGTAATAATTATTTCTGCCCGCGATTCGCTTGATGATAAAATAATTGGCTTAAACCACGGAGCAGATGATTACCTGGTTAAGCCTTTCCATCTATCAGAACTGAACGCCCGTTTAAAAGCGCTTCTCCGCAGAAAATACACACAAGGCGTAACCTTTTTAGAAGCAGGTAGCCTGAAACTTAATTTAGCTTCCCGTGAAGCAACCTGCAACAGTCATCCAATAGCCCTTACCAAAAATGAATTTGACCTTTTGCTGTACCTGCTTAATAATAAAAATAAGGTGGTAAGTAAACAGGCTATTGCGGAACACATTTATGGTGATCAATCTGACAATATGCCTTCATTTGATTTTGTTTATTCCCAAATAAAAAATTTAAAAAGAAAGCTGAAGGAAAAAGGAGGAGACGAACTTATACAGAGTATTTACGGTTTGGGATATAAATTGTCAATATGAGTAAAAATCTTCTTTATAAGAATACGTTGTTTCTATTACGCTGGCTGCCCTTGGTTTTAGTTCTGTTTTGCATTCTGTTTTACTTTTTAATGCGCATGCAGGCGCATCACATGCAGGAAAAACAATTGCTTTTAAAACAGCAGAATATCTGGAATGCCTTCACAAAAAAAATGGGTGCGATAGAAACTACTATCCCCGGAGAATATATAATAAATGAAGGAGTATCGACAGACGAAAAATATTTAGATGAACCAAGAGACACTGTAATTTATTTTGAAAGCCTTAAGAAAGCTATCCCATTTGAGGCATTAACAGGTCAATTCCAATGGAACGGGAAAGTTTATAATGTTACTACATTTGTTTCCTCTACAGAGATAAATCACTTAATTATTAAAGTATTTATTACTGAAGCGATCATTCTTTTATTGCTGTTGTTAACCATTGTTTTTTTAAACCGCAAGAGCTCCCGCAGGTTATGGCAGCCTTTTTTTGCTACAATTAATAAGATGGATGAATATGATGTTACTAAGAACACTTCGCTTGATATACCTAAGGAAACAGGCACAATAGAATTTAATCGGCTCAATAATGAATTGAATAAAATGATAGCCAGGGTAAACAATGCTTACTATAACCAAAAGCAGTTTGTAGAGAATGCCTCACATGAAATTCAAACGCCCCTTTCAATCATACGTTCCAAACTCGAACTCTTAATTAACCAACCCGATCTTACTAAAAAGTCAGCTTCCCTACTTGGCGATATAACCGAGGCGAATGACCGGCTAAGTCAAATGAACAAAACGTTGTTATTATTGGCAAAAATTGAAAACAATCAATTTCCTGATGTTGAAAATATCTCTCTTTCTCAATTGCTTCAGGATGGCATAGTTTCATTTCAACAGCATTATGAAGAAAAATTCCCCTCCCTTACATTAGACATTGATGAAAATGTAAGTATTAACGCTAACAAAGTTCTCATCGAAATATTGCTTTCAAACCTTATTAAAAACGCTATTGAACACAATGTACCTGGAGGTTTTATAAGTGTCAAATTAAAGGGAAGAAATCTTTACGTTGAAAACACAGGAGCATTTCTGGAAGGAAATCCGGAAGAATTATTTGAGCGTTTTAAAAAGAGTTCCTACCAATCTAAAACAACAGGTTTGGGATTGGCGCTGGTAAAACAAGTCACTTTGTTATATCATTACGAATTAAGTTACCAACATGATAAAGGCATACACGAAGTCAAAATAAAGTTCAAATAAGTTATCAGAATTTCTCCAAAATCATCAGATACTTTTTAAAAATTAAGACCAACTAAATAATGCTACGCTATCCTATTGCACCTGCCGAACTGGAGCGTACAAAAAATCAAATGATGGCTGATCAAGCTGAATACATCGCCAACCGTTATGCTGCATCTTCCTATAAAAAGATTGGTAATTACCTTGCTATTGTAGCCCCCTACAGCAGCACTATTACCAAACGAAATATTGATGCCGGATCCTTTGTAGGAAATCCAAACGAAAATCCTTTATTTGAATTAGAGGATAAAGGAAGTTTGTTATAAAAGTGATTAACAATATTACAAAGTGGGTAGATGTACGGGCAGGGTTTAATATGGGTGAAAAGCAGGAAGTATTTGGCGACATAAATATTGGCGATACGTTGGTGGCTAAAGCAAACGAGGAATTGAAAGGGGATACGAAAATTGTTGCGAAGCAAGTTCATTAAACTATATTTTAAAAAATTTAAAAGCATATTAGAAATGCCCGATTCACAGATTTTCTCCAAAATCGATTGATAGCTTTGAAAAATATAACTAACAGGGTTTAGTATAAAAGCAAAAGCACAAACCTTAAACTATTTAAAATGAAAACGAGGTCAATATTATTTATAAGTTCATTTGCCGTCCTTTTATCAACAGGATGCCGTGCAATTAAAATGAATGAAACGGAAGTTCCGGCAAATGTAGTTAGTGCTTTAAAAGCAAAATTTTCTAATGCAGCGGATGTGCGATGGAAAGCAGAAAGAGAAAAAGGTCAATTTGTTTTTGAAGCAAAGTTTAGAGATGGAACCAAAAAAAAGGAGGTGCATATTACACCTGATGGCACTTCTGTAAAGGAAGAATAAGCATAAGAGAATACCTCAAAGTGGGTAAATATTTTTTGCGTTTATGGCATCATAATTTATTAAGTAATCAATAACTCTAAAACGACAAAATCATGAAAACAAAATCATTATTAATGACAGGCTTTCTGGCAGCTTTATTTTTTACTGCATGTGAATCATCTTCAGAAGTCAAAGAAGCCGATGTTCCTCAAGCAGTAAAAACGGCATTTAGTGCTAAATATCCTACAGCACAGGTAACTAAATGGAAAACTGAAAAAGAGGACGGCAAGATGATTTATGAAGCAGAGTTTAAAGATGGCGACAAAGAAAAAGAAGTGCATATTGCACCCGACGGTTCCTCGGTAACTGACGAAGATTAATTTATAAACTAAATACAAAAACAATGACCACAGCAATTTGTAAGGGTTTGCTAAAAACTCTCCTGGTAAGTTTTTTACTTATGGCAACAGCAAATGGGTACACCCAGCAAAAAGTAAAAGCTAAGGACGATAAAATGAAGGCGAAAGAAGAAAAGGGCATGGGCAGGGATAACATGAATATGAACATGAAAGCCAAAGCACCATTAGACACTATGTCTCTCGAACGAATTTTAGGAATGAAAGGAAAGGTAAATAATGGGGAATACAAAGTGACTATACCTCAAAATGATTTGAGCGTAATGGTGGATGAATTTAAAATTACTCCACCTATGGGATTAAGTTCATGGGTTGCATTTACTCCTTCAGCGGATGGAGCAATGGTAATGGGCGATATTATTGTTACAGAAACTGACCTGAAGCCGGTTCAACAGGAAATTATTAAACAGGGTTTAACAAGCACTGCTATTCATAATCACTTTCTTCGTAATCATCCCAGCGTAATGTATATGCATTTGGGTGGTTCAGGTAGTGTAGAAGTGATGGCTAAAAAAGCTAAAGCTGTATTGGATAAAGTAAAGGAATTAAGAGGCGGCGACCCTTCAAAAGGTACTGCTTCTGCCGAAGCAATTAATAATACAATTGACACAAAAAAAATAGATGAGATACTTGGGTATAAAGGTGAGATGAGTAAAGGAGTATTTAAACATACTATTGGTCGCCCTGATGTAAAACTTACTGAACACGGTGTGCCTGTTACCACATTTTTAGGCTTCAATACCTGGGCTGCATGGCAGGGTACACCGGAGAAAGCTGCTGTTGCCGGAGATTTTACTATGCTTGAAAATGAAGTTGAACCAGTATTGAAAGCACTTATTGAAAATAATATTGAAGTAGTAGCATTGCACAACCATATGGTACACGAGAATCCCCGGATTTTCTTTTTGCATTATTGGGGCATAGGCAATGCTGAACAACTGGCTAAGGGACTTAGAGCGGCGTTAGACCAAACCGGTAAGAAGCAAAAGAATTCAATGAGTATGCATTAATCATGAAAAGTGAATGCTGATTAACTGTGTTAATTGCCTCTAACTATTATTAAAAATTCAACGGGTTTGAAACACCTTATGTTCCTTTGTGTTAGTTTTTTGTACATATCAATAACCAGTGCTCAAAAAACGGCTATCTCAAAAACTACTACGGCGCCATTTCAAGGGGTAAAAGAATTTTGTTCCTTTTCGAAGCCACTACAATTTAAAGTATCAATTACAGGCAATAAAGTAGTCATTACCAGAATTTATAATGATAATACCAGGCAGGTAAATGGAATAATTAAAAACGGAAAGCTTAATACAAATGACCCTGCTGAAAAGAGATTTCGTTTTGCAGGAAAATATTATTTACTTACCGGTTCTTCGCTTAGTATTAATAATCTTGAGGGCGGCGACTATATTCAATATCAACTTTGTAGTTAAAGAAAGTTTCTTTCTTAAAGAAAACAGCAAATCTTTCATTACTAACAAGCACATCTTAATATGACAAAAGCATTTCCTTTTCTTTTTATTACATTTTTCCTCTTTGCCTGTACCAATAAAAGCAATAAGGAAGTAGTTGTTTATACAAGTGTAGACCAGGTATTTAGCGAACCGGTTTTAAAAGAATTTGAAAGGCAAACCGGCATTAAGGTGAACGCTGTTTTTGATACTGAAGAAACAAAATCAACGGGAGTACTAAATCGTCTGATTGCTGAAAAAAACAATCCCCAATGTGATGTATTCTGGAGTGGAGACCCGATGCGTGCTGATGTGTTGAAGCAAAGAGGAATTACTGAAACTTATCGTTCGCCTGCTGCATCAGGTATTAATGAAGTCTTTATTGATAAAGATTATAACTGGATTGGATTTTCTTCACGTGCAAGAGTGCTGCTTATTAATACCAATTTAGTAAAGCCTCAAGATATTCCTTCTTCTATTCTTGACCTGACCAATGAAAAATACAAAGGCAAGTTTACCATTGCTAACCCACTTTTTGGAACCACCTCTTTTCATATAGCTGCATTATTTACAGCTTTGGGTGATGAGAAAGCAAAACAGTTTATGGAAGATTTAAAAAGGAATGGAGTAGTGATTGCCTCAAGCAATGGTGATGTAAAAAAGAAAGTAGCGACTGGTGAAGTGCAGATGGGATTAACAGATACTGATGATGCAAATGAAGCTATAAAAGAAGGAGCACCTGTAAAAGCAATTTTTCTTGACCAAAATGGTTTCGGAAATCTTATTGTTCCTAATACTGTTTCGCTTATTAAAAATTCACCAAACAATCAAAATGGCAAAAAGGTGATGGACTTTTTGCTTTCGGTTGAAACAGAAAAAATGTTGGCAGAAAGCTGTGCCCAAATGCCACTTCACAAAGGAGTTGCAGTTCCTTCCACCGTTCCGTCTTTAGATAATATTGTTCCTATGAAAGTTAATTATGCTGAAGTAGCACAAAAGTCTGAACAGATAAAGGAATATCTTAAACAATGGGCAAGACAATAAACAGCAAAACAGTTTTACTTTTAGTTGCAGGGTTATTTTTGGCTGCTGTAGTTCTGCCGATGGGTGTTTTATTGTTTCATGCAATTTTTCAAAAAGGAAGTGTAGCAGTAGAAAGTTTTACTTCCATTTTTCATAAAGATGTGTTGCAAAGTATTGGCAACAGTTTAATTATTTCAACTGCTGTTAGTATGTTATCGGTCCTGCTGGGCTGTTGCTTTGCATTTTTATTTTCCAAAGCAACCCTTCCTTTTTCCAAAGCCCTTCGTTTATTATTATTACTTCCATTGTTATTGCCTTCGTATGTCATTTGCGTGGCATGGAATGATGTGTGGGTTTTTGCCGGTGTGCATAAAAATCTTATTTACAGTTTGCCCGCAGTTGTTTTTATTCTCACCACCATTTATACGCCGCTTGCAGCATTCATTATTCAGGCAGGTTTTAAAAATATTAACGCCGGAATGGAAGAAGCAGGGATGATGATTACTTCATTTAAACAAGTGTTTTTTAAGATTGTTTTGCCATTGCTTCGTCCTGCATTGTTCTCCTCTTTCATCCTCATTTTTATTTTATCGTTGTCGGAGTTTGCCGTGCCTTCGTTCCTTTCAGTTCCTGTGTTTGTTACAGAAATATTTACTCAATTTTCAGCCTTTTATAATTATTCACTTGCCGCAACACAATCGCTCATCCTCACTGCCATCTGCCTGTTGCTGTTGTTCCCCGAAAGAAAATATTTAACCAAAGAATACTTTTTTCCCTTTGGCAAAAAAGCTTTCCGCTTCAGAATGTATGAACTGCGGAATAAGAATGTTCCGCTTATATTAGCTATGCTTTATATTATTTTCACAGTACTTGTGCCCGTTGTTTTTCTTACATCTCAAACCTTTTCAAGAGCCGGAACATCATTCCTTGAAATTGTAATAATGCTGCTTCCATCGTTAAAGGATAGTGTATTGATTGCAATTGCAGGAGCGCTCATTGTAACACTGTTTGGATTGATTTTCTCATGGCTGACGGTTCAGTTCAAATTAAAATTTCTGCAAACAATTTTATTATTTGTGTTTGCAGTGCCCGCAATTGTGACAGGCGTTTCGCTCATCCTTTTTTATAACACCCCTTCACTCAATTTTATTTATTCTTCAATACTTATAATACTCATTGCATTCTCGGCTCGCTTTCTTTTCATCTCTGTAAAGATTATTTCTGATAGCCTTCAGCAAATTCCGGTTTCATTTACTGATGCTGCATATATGATGGGAGCAAGACCATTTTATATTTTCAGAAAAATAACTTTGCCATTGTTGGGTGAGGCATTGTTCACTTCTTTTTTTATCATTTTGATTTTTTGCCTTAATGAACTATCAACGGTAATAATGGTTTATCCGCCCGGAATATCGTTATTACCGGTCACCATTTTTACAAGAACTGCCAATGCACCACAACACATTGTAAGCGGAATGAGTTTAGTGGCATTGATGTTCACCATTGTAATTTTGTTATGTATGCTTTTTGGAAAAAAGGTTTTATTCAATCAACAATGGAGAGAGAGCCGGTGATACAATTTATAAATTGCACAAAGTTGTTTGATGGCAAAACAATATTGCGCAACATTTCATTTGAGGTGAACGAAGAAAATACGTTCACTACCATACTTGGAAAAACAGGAAGCGGCAAAACTACATTACTGCGGCTGCTTGCAGGTTTGGAGAAACTGAATGAAGGCTGCATTTATATAAATGGTAAAACCGTTTCGGAAGGGAACAAAATTATTGTCCCGCCGTATGAGAGAAACATTGGCTTTATTTTTCAGGACCTTGCATTGTGGCCTCACTTTACTGTTTATCAAAATATCGAATTTGGTTTGAAGCAAAAGAAAATATCTGATTATAAAAGCATCATTATGCAAACGATGAATGAGTTCGGGATTACTGATTTGAAAGACAATTTTACTCATCAATTATCAGGTGGGCAGCAACAATTAGTAGCACTGACAAGGAGCATGGTACTGCAACCAAAGTTATTGTTAATGGATGAGCCACTTGCAAACCTTGATGTGAAACTGAAAACACAAATGCGCAAACGGATAAAACAATTAGCGAAAGAAAAAAAGATTTCAATATTTTATGTTACACATGACCATAAAGAAGCAATGGAAATGAGCGATAAGATAATTCTGCTACACGAAGGAGCAATTGCATTTTATGGGACACCGGAGCAATCCATTTATTCCGATAATAGTTTTTTAAAAGAGTTTATAGAAGTGTAAATGATTATGTACTAAAAAATTCTATAAATGAAAGAGAAAAATGTTACACATAAGAAATACAAGGAGGGTTAATAAAATCTACTTCACTACAACGATATATTTAAAAACTAAAAACAGCATAATATGAAATCTTCACTATTGTTTATTGCAATGTACCTATTGCTTTCCTGCGGAAATAACAACACGAATGCTACTGGTAATAGCCTTGATACAATTGCAAAATTAAACACTGAGAACCAGGTTACTAACACCGATACCACGATCAACTTTGAGGAAAGTGCAGCAGGAAGTTTACCTAAAGATTGGGTAGCTCCTACTGGTAAATGGATGGTGGTGACAGAGGAAAATAATAAAGTATTAAAACAAGGCGCTGCTAATTCGGGCAGTACTTTCAATATTTGTGTAAACGATAAAATTGTATATCAAGACCTTCAACTCCAAGTGAAGTTAAAGGCTGTGGGGGGAAAAGAGGACCAGGGTGGCGGTTTGGTGTGGAGATATTTAGATAAGAATAACTACTATATAGTTCGTGCAAATCCTTTGGAAAAAAATGTGGTATTGTACAAAGTGGAGAATGGTAAAAGAAAAGATCTGCCTCTTGTTGGAAAAGGCAGAACTTATGGAATGGACGCTCCTATGCAAACAGCAAAATGGCATACGTTAAAAGTTAATATACAGGAAAATATGTTTACCGTACTTTTTGATGGTAAAGAATTATTCAAGGTAAAAGACGATACTTTTAAAGAGGGTGGACTGGTAGGTGTTTGGACAAAAGCAGATGCACAAACCAATTTTGATGAACTTACGATACAGTCATTAAAATAAATGGGAGAGTTGAACTACCAGAGGAATAATAAACGAGGATTTGTTGTGCAAGTAACGAGCTATGGTAAGAGAATTATATTGGTCTTATTGTTTTCAATTCTTTTAGGTAAAGCTATTGCTCAACATAGCTCACCTGATACAATAAGAGCTATTACCGTTGACAGAATAAACTTTGATGGTAAACTTTCAGAACCTTTTTGGCTTTCCTCTAATTCAGTAAAAAATTTCACTCAACGGGAACTTGATTTTGGTAAGCCTTCAACAGAGCAAACGCAAGTTGTTATTGTATATGATAATCTTGCTTTGTATATAGGCGTTTGGTGTTATC
Organism: Chitinophagales bacterium 62-2; assembly: GCA_002050375.1. Classification (GTDB taxonomy): domain Bacteria; phylum Bacteroidota; class Bacteroidia; order Chitinophagales; family Chitinophagaceae; genus Segetibacter. The sequence continues at coordinate 4,671 of MWYU01000616.1, read as the reverse complement.
AAAAGAAAGAAACAATCGTAGCCAAGTTCATGCAGCGGGATTTTGATTTTGATACCGAAGACAATTTTGAAGTTATCATTAGTCCTTTTAATGATAAGCGGAATGGATATTTGTTTGTGATAAATCCAAATGGTGCAAGGGCAGATGCATTAGTATCAGGACAGGAGAGTTCTAATATAAACTGGAATGGTGTATGGGATGCTAAAACATCTGTTACAGATCAAGGATGGTTTGCTGAAATACGTATTCCATTTAATAGCCTTCAGTTTAAAAGAGAAGCTATACATAATTGGGCAATTAACTTTGAGAGAAACGTTCGTTCAAAAAACGAACAGGTGTTATGGCAAGGTTGGAGCAGGGATTACGAACTCGAAAACATTGCACAGGCAGGAACATTAACTGGTCTTAACGATATTGGCCATTCTAAACGATTTGAACTTAAACCTTATGGATTAGCAGGGTTTCAAAAACGTGAAGGAGATAAGACAAGTTATCCTTCTAAAGCTGGCGCAGATTTAAATGTAAATCTCACACCTACGCTCAAACTCAACCTTACAACAAACACCGATTTTGCACAGGTAGAAGCAGACAGAATTGCCGTTAATCTTTCCCGCTTCAATCTTTTTTATCCCGAAAAAAGAGAGTTCTTTTTAGAAGGTTATCAGAATTATCAGTTTAATATAGGTGGCAGGAATGAAATATTTTATACACGTAAGATCGGTATTGAAAACTTTCGACCTGTTTCTATAATTGCAGGTGGAAGGTTGTTTGGAAAAGTAGGACGAAATAATATTGGATTATTAAATATACAAACTGCGGCTAATGGGAATGTATCTTCCACTAATAATACAGTTATAAGGTATAAAAGAGATATAGGCAATCAATCCTACATAGGTGGAATACTAACTTCAAAGAATAACAATAGTATAAATAACCAGGTGGCAGGTTTAGATGGTGCATTTTCAACTTCAAAGTTTTTGAAAAATAAGAACCTTATTATAGCAGCTTTAGTTAGTAAGAGCTTTGATAAAGGGAACAACGGAAAAGATGCTTATGCATGGCGCTTCTTCATTGACTACCCCAATGACCTCATAGACCATTTCATTGGCATTAGCAGCATTCAACAAAATTTCAATCCTGAATTAGGTTTTCTTAACCGTAAAAACTTTGATAATCTTACATGGTTCTTTCGCTTTACACCGAGATGGTTTACTAAGTATGGTATCAGAAAAATGTATTTCAGACCCTGGGGATTTGAATTATATAGAACACATACTACCGGTGAGCTTGAAAGCTTCCATAATGAAAGCAGACCTTTAGGTTTTTTTACTAAAAGTGGTGAACGGTTTGAATATAATTTCATTCAACAATTTGACCGGTTGGATAATACTTTCAATTTAACTGATGTTGTAAAAATACCCACAGGCAAATATTGGATGTACAGGCAGGAAATTCAGGGTGGAACTTTTGAAGGAAGAAAAGTGTGGGTGGAACTGGAATACAGTTGGGGGGGCTTTTATACCGGACGCGTATCTACTATAGAAAGTTCTTTAGGCATCAATGTAAATAAGCACCTGAATTTTAAAACAGATTATACGCTCAATAAAGTACGCTTACCGCAAGGGAATGTTACTACTAATGAACTTGCAGAATATATAAACTATGCTTTCAATCCCCGTTTGGATATTTCAACCTTTGTTCAATGGAACTCTTTAGATGATTTATTATTAGGTAACTTTCGTTTGCATTGGATACCTAATATCGGTTCTGACCTTTATGTTGTTTATAACAGAGGCTATGATAACCTGAAGCATTTTAGTTTTATGCGACCTCAAACCTCTGCCGGTGCTGCAAAGCTGGTTTGGCGGTTTACGTTTTAAAAGAAAAAAAGTCCGAAGGCTTAAAAGGGCAAACAGTGAAAATAATAAGTACGTTAGCCTGGCTGAATGGAACAACTTTACTTCTTTGGATTTAGCAGCTTATAAGACTTGCCATCATATTCTACCTCGTACACCAAGGCGAAAGTTTTTTTCTGCACTACGTCTTTATATTCTGAAATATTTTTTGTCTCCGTTGGTGCAGTAAACATTTGAGTTTCTAATTCTGCATGAAAGCCAATGATCTCTGCGAAGCTTTTTGCTTCCTTCCTTCACTTCTTCCAAACCTATCAGGTAGAGCAGTTCGGTATAAAAGCCTTTGTCCAAAGTATTGCTATCGTTAGCAAAAGGAAGTTTTAAAAGATGTGTTGGTGAGAGGATCTTGAATAAAGGAATGAGCTTGTTGTCGTAAGGAAAGCAAGGTGCTGGCACGTTGGTGACTTTTGGTGATAAAACTTTGTCTTTACAACCGCAAGAATAGAAAGAGGTCTTAGACAGTTTACGTTATGAGATAAAACAGTTCAAAAAAAGGGCAATCTGTTGCAAACATTCACCAAAACAATGTTTCACTTTTACTGAGAATTGAAATTAGGTATCAGCACATATAGTTTCCCCTGGTCATTTGGTATTGACGGTGCTGCGCAAAAACCAATGATACCTATAGAGGTATTACAAGTGGCTATAGACAATGATATCAAACATCTTCAGTTTGGAGATAATCTACCATTACATCATTTGTCAAAAAATGAAATAGCAGATCTTGCCAGCCTTGCTAAAGAGGCTGGGGTTAAATTAGAAGTTGAACCAGGAAACTGACAGAAGAGAATATAGTACAATACCTGGGCATTGCAAAGGAACTAAATTCTTCTTTTTTGCGTGTGGTAATTGATGATGAAAATTTTCATCCCTCTGAAGGAGAAGTAATAAGCTGTATTAGAAAGTTGCTGCATCTTTTACGAAGTGAAAATATTTGCCTGGCTATTGAAAATCATGACCGATTCACCTCGTTAGCATTAGAGCGTATCATAAAAGAAACAGATAGTACAATAGTTGGTATTTGTCTCGATACAGCAAACTCTTTAGGGGCATTGGAAGGGCCATATGAAACGATAAAAATTTTGGCTCCATACACTTTTAATCTTCATATAAAAGATATACGCATTGCAAGGCTGAATCACAAAATGGGTTTTGCCATTGAAGGCTGCGCAGCAGGAGATGGCATGCTGAATATCCCATGGATTATTGAGTATGTAAGAAAGTATGGAAAGTGTAAAACAGCTATGCTTGAAGTTTGGTCAAATCCTGAAAAAACAATTGAGCAGACTATAATAAATGAAAGAGACCTCGTTAATAAAAGTTTACAATATTTAAAAAAATAATTGGTTCTTCGGTAAAGTTAGTGGAATGAGGCAAAAAGATGAATGATACATTTGTCAAAAAAACTAATGGAATTTGATAAAGCTTTATCTGATATTTTAGAAGTAAAGAAGCCTTGGTTTATTCGTGAAATAGATGTTCATAAAGGGACAAAGAGTGTAAATGTTTTTATAGATTATGAAGAACGGACAACTTTTAAGTGTCCTAATTGCGAGCAGCAATGTAAGGTGCACGATAGTCGCTACAGAGTATGGCGACATTTAAACATAGTAGATTACCGGTGCTATTTGAACGTTAAAGTACCGAGGATAAAATGTGACCGGCACAAGGTTTTGGTAATAGGTGAAGTTCCGTGGGGAAGACTAAATATACATTTCACACATTTATTTGAGCAGGAAGTGATGAAGCTATGCGCAGAGATGAGTGTAAGTGCGGTAGCCAAACAGTTAGGAGAAGTAGATACAACCCTATGGAGCATCTTTCATTATCAGATAGAACAGGCAAAGAAAAAGCAACTAAATTTCTCTGAAGTAAGGCGGATATGTGTAGATGAAACAGCGAGCAAACGGGGACATAATTATGTAACCATATTCAGCGATGCAGATAGCGGAGATGTGTTGTACGCAACCGAAGGCAGAACGCAGGAAAGCTTTGCAGGGCTTTATTCAGAGCTTTTTGAACACATGGGCGACCCTAATTATATTAACCAATTTATCATGGATATGAGTAAGAGTTATAAGGCCGGTTGGGCTCAATACTTTTCACATACCCAGATTATATTTGACCGTTTTCATATAAAGAAGGGATTGAATGAAGCGATAGATAAAGTAAGGAAATCAGAAGTGGGTCATGTAGAAAAGTTGAAACGAACAAGGTATTTATGGTTAAAAAACCAGTGCGATTTAAATGAGGTGGAAACAAGGATGTTAAAAGAATTTATGGAAGATTGTAATTACAATACGGTAAAGGCTTATTCATTAAAAGCAGGCTTTGACCAATTATGGAATGTTCAGCCAAAAGCTGTTGAGCCACTTTTAGAGGTTTGGATAAACAAAGCAAAAAACACTTACCTGGCACCCATCAAAACATTCATTAATACTATTAAAAACAACTATAACGGCATCATAAGCTCAATGAAAACAGGATTAACCAATGCAGCTGCAGAAGGAATAAATAGTATTATACAACTAACAAAATCAAGAGCAAGAGGATTTAGAAATGTAAATAACTTTATCAGCATGATTTATATGCTTGGAAATGATTTTAAATTTTATCATTCCACTAAATAAACCGAAGAACCAATTATTTTCGACCCACTGAATAAATTTATTAATCTTTTTGCTAAGGGAGTCGTAATCTGTCTTAAGCTGCCTAAAGGTATTTTTATCTGAAAGAGAGCCTGTTTCATATAAGAATT
>MWYU01000316.1 GCA_002050375.1 Chitinophagales bacterium 62-2 | reverse complement strand
ATCCAGAATATCTTTTTGATTGTTCTCTTGAATAGCAAGTGATATTCCCTTTTTGTAAAAATCCAGGGCAAGCTCTTTGTCGCCAAGTTTGGTATGCACAGAACCAAGCGTATATGCCAAGTGGCTCCAGGTCTGCTTTATTTCCCAAGCCTTCTTGCCATAATATAATGCAGAATCCAGTTGATTGCTCTTTTCATACGTCGAGCTCAGTGATCCTAATAAATAAGGATAGTAGGTAAATGAATAGTAAGCGTTATACGTATGTTTATCAATGTGCAATAAATCTGTCAATCGCAAAGCTTCATAATAGTTTTCAAGTGCTTTCTTATAATCCCCCTGGTCTTTATAACAATCGCCTATTTGACCATAAGCGAGAATAATCAATCCCGGTTCTTTTATTTTTTTTGAAAGTGCTAACGCTTTTAAACCAAAATTCAATGCGTTTGCATAGTCGCCCAATGTTGTTAATGAGGCAACCAAATTGCACATGCTATAAGCCTGTCCTTTTTCATAATTTAATTTTTCTGAAAGCCTTAATCCGTTTTGGGCATATAATACGCCGGTATCGGCGTAAGACCAATTATAAAACTGGCCTATATCGTATAACAGTTTTACCTTGGTAGTATCGTCCCGAGAAGAGGCAATCTTCTGTTTTAAACTGTCTATATAATTTCTTTGTGCATGTATAAACTGCAAAACACAAATGAGTATAACCGACACAATTGTTTTTTTCATTAATTTTATTTCAACGGCAATTGTATTACGAACTCTGCCCTTACCCCTTCTTTCGTTTCTACTTTAATTTCACCGCCATGTGCTTTAATAATATCATAACTTAATGATAAGCCCAACCCTGTGCCCTGTCCTGTTGGTTTTGTGGTGAAGAATGGCTGGAATATTTTATCCAATGCTTTTTGTGGAATGCCCTTTCCATTATCTTCTACTTTGATGAAAATCTTATCATTTTCTTTTTTTGTTTTTACTGAAATTGTAGGGTCATAGCCTTCGTTTTGATGCTGTTTTTTTTCTGTAACAGAATAAAATGCATTCGTAAATAAATTCAGGAGTACTCTTCCAATATCTTGTGGTACGATATTTATTTTTTCTATAGTTTCATCAAAATCTGTCTGCATTGCGGCATTGAAAGATTTGTCTTTTGCTCTCAGCCCATGATAACATAATCGTAAATATTCATCAGCTAAAGCATTAATATCAGTTAGTTCTTTTTGGCCTGCAGTTGCTTTTGAATGTTGCAACATTCCTTTTACAATCGCATCTGCACGTTTGCCATGCTGATTTATTTTTTGTTCGTTCTCTATAACATTATCTGCAATTGATTTTACTTCGTAAATGTTTCCTTTATCTGCTTCTTCTTTTAGTTCTTCAAGCAGTTCTTTATTAACATCAGAAAAATTGTTCACGAAGTTGAGGGGGTTTTGAATTTCATGAGCAATGCCTGCTGTTAGCTCTCCAAGTGAAGCCATTTTTTCTTTTTGAATGAGTTGTGCTTGTGTGGCTTTTAACTCCTCCAGAGTGCTTTCGATTTTCTGATTTTTTTGTTGAAGCAGAGCGTTTATTCTTTTTCTGCGCCTGTTATTTATAAGCAACATCCCGGCAATTAATAAGAGCATACCTATACCACCTAATAGCAAATAGACTTTACTTGCGTTTCTGGTTTTTTCTAACTCCTGCTGGCGCAACTGCTCCTCAAAATCCTGCGCTTGCAGCAGTCTTTTTCTATCTATGTTGTTGGTAATGTCATTATACGATAAAGCTAACTCAAAGTACTTCGCAGCACTGTCAGGTTTGCCTATTGTTCGATACACCTTAGCCAGCAGCGCACTCACCTTTTGCGCATCTGCAGGCATCTTTACATTTTCATAAGCTTTTTTAGTATAGTACAAACTTGAATCAGCGTTTCCCTTTACCAAGTGGTATTCCGCAAACGTATAATTGGGCAGCCAGTATTTTGGATTGCTTTCTATAGATTTTCTGAGATATGTAAACGCCTTCGAAATATTGCCTTTTTTATAATACATAGTTCCAATCAGGGCCATATTAGGGAGCGAAATTTTACTATTCATTAATACGGATAGGGATTTCTGAGCATATTTAAGGCAAGAGTCATACTGATTGATGGAAGCAAAATAATTGGCAATATCATGGTAGGCTATGCCAAGGTCAGTTGAGTCCTGAACGGCTTGATATATATCAATAGCTTTGTAGAGGTAATAAAATCCTTTTTGCTGATTGTACATAGTATTGGCATAAACAGCTCCCAAATCATTATAAACGCTTCCCAATATCAGTGTGCGGAAGAACTCCGGTTGCCAGTGGTTTTTGACAAGTAAGGCCTTAAAATCCTCCCGCCAGTAAATCATTATCTTCAAGTACTTTTCTGGTAAAATATGCTTTTCGGATGCTGGGTCTTCTGCAATTCGAACTCCCTTCAACAGTGTTTCCAGTGTTTGTGGGTGGGAAAGGAAACTCATATAGATGCCTACTGCATCATAGGCGTAAGCTTCATCTATTCTGTAATGCAGCTTTTGTGTGAGTTGCAGGAATTGTTTTGAATAAAATATAGCACTGTCCAAATTACTATTGACAAAATAGTAATAGTTCTGGATATTATTAGCTAAAACCATACGCAGCGTATCGTTTGTTGTTGCGTGCAGTGCCTGCTTCAGTCTATCAACGGGTGCAGCTTGTGAAAAAGGCAGATCCTGCGCTGAAAGTTGTTGAACCGAACAAGCTAAAACGAATATGGTTATCAATTTTTTCACAAGCTGTTTATTTAGGTTTTAAAAGGCAATTCAATTAGAAACTCACTTCCTTCACCATCG
>MWYU01000167.1 GCA_002050375.1 Chitinophagales bacterium 62-2 | reverse complement strand
GTTACAACGTTACTTTCAAGTCTTCCTCAGAATGCCAGGCCGAAAGTGATTTTACTTGATACAGTTCCCAAACCCCCGGTTAAAAAAATAAATAAGGGAAATGGATATTCTCCAAAAGCGATTTTTAAAACAGTTGATGAAAAAAGCGTTCAGGAGAATTTGAAAGAAAACAAAGGTTCAATAGTATCAGAAGCAGACGGCAGGGGCTTTTTTACAACCTATACTGCTGATGACGGGCTTAGTCTTGACCAGGTGTATTGCAGTTATAAAGACAAGTGGGGCAATCTTTGGTTTGGTACCAATGGCGGTGGCGTGAGCAAATATGATGGTAAAAATTTTACTACTTATACTACCGCACATGGATTGGCTAATAATGTAATCTGGTGTATAACGCAAGACCATGAAGGCAATCTTTGGTTTGGCACCGACGGAAGCGGAGCCAGTAAATATGACGGCGAAACTTTTACAAACTATACTACAGCTCAGGGCTTGCCGGACAATGTTATTTTCAGCATCGTCGAAGACAAAAACAACAATTTATGGTTTGGAACTTTTAAAGGAGGTGTTAGTAAATGGGATGGAAAGGCTGTCACTAATTATTCAACAAAGGAAGGATTGGCCAACAATGCTGTCAAAACAATTCTTGAGGATAGCAAAGGCAATTTGTGGTTTGCCACACTTGGCGGTGGTGTTAGTAAATGGGATGGTAAAGTTTTCATCAATTACACGACGAAAGAAGGACTGGCCGGGAATAAAGTTTGGAGTGCTGCTGAAGATGATTCCGGCAACCTATGGTTTGGCACAGAAGGAAAAGGCTTAACTAAGTATAACGGGAATGTTTTTACTAACTATGATGTGTTTAGCGAGTCCTCTAAGGATGCAATTCAATGCATAGTAAAAGATAACCAGGGCTCCCTTTGGCTCGGAACTCAAAAGAGTGGAATGATAAAATATGACGAGGGAGTTTTTATAAAATATTCAACCGCTAATGGTCTTGCCAATAATCAGATAAGAACTATTACGGAAGATGAAAAAGGCAATCTTTGGTTAGGAAGTTTTGGTGGTGGCATATGCAAATTTGCTGGTAACAGTTTTACAAATTTTACTAACGCTCAGGGATTAGCCAGCAATGTAATTTTTAGCATTGAAGAAGACGATAAAGGCATCCTTTGGTTGGGTACCTCCGGCGGCGGCGTATGCAAATATGATGGAAAGCGATTTGCAAATTTCACGCATGCCGACGGTCTGCCCAATAATGAAATTTATTCAGTTCTAAACGACCGTGCTGGTAACCTTTGGTTTGGCACTTCCGGTGGCGGCGTATGTAAATATGATGGCAAAAGTTTCACCAACTACACAACCTCCCAGGGACTCGCCAACAATATTGTCTTTAGCATTATTGAGGATAAAAAAGGAAATATTTGGTTTGGCACATCCGGCGGAGGCGTTAGCAAATATGACGGTAAGAGCTTCACTAATTATACGAAGTTGCAAGGACTTGCCGGAGATGTGGTATTCAGCATCCACGAAGACAAAAATGGTAGTCTTTGGTTTGGAACGCTTGGAGGCGGTGTAACCAAATTCAATGGTGCCGGGTTTACAAACTACAAAGTTGAGCAAGGCCTCTCAGATAACGTAGTGTGGACAATTACAGAAGACAAGCAAGGCAATTTATGGTTCGGTACCCAAAATGGACTTAGCCTGATGCCAATCGAAAAAGTTATTCAAACGTCAGCGGATAGTTGGCCTAAAATTTTTACAACTTTCACTACCGATGATGGCTTACCCAACAATTTTATAACGCAGGTAATCCAGGGAGATGGAGAAACGTTGTATGTAGGCTCCAATCTCGGAATGTCTGAACTGCTGCCTTCTAAAGTCCGCAACCCAACGGGAAAGAACTGGTCGGTAGGCAGGATATTTAATACCCAACACGGTTATCCTGTAAAAGATGTGAACGCAGGTTTGAATGCAATGTTTAAAGACCGTAACGGCGTTATCTGGATTGGCACAGGTTCAGACAAAACAGGCCTGGTGCGTTTTGAGCCAAAGGCCGTGATCAATAAGAATCTCTTGCCACCGAAAGTTTTTATAAAAAATATAAAAATAAATAATGAGACCATCTGTTGGAGTGACCTCGACACAAAAGTGGATAGTGAAAAGATAGATAGCAATTCTACCGCGCCAATTATTACTGATGAAGTGAACACTTTTGGCAGGCAGCTAAGTGATTATGAAAGAGATTCCCTTCGCAACAAATACCGGGATATTGCATTTGACGGCGTTACAAAATGGTACCAGATTCCTCAAAAACTTATTGTGCCTTATTATTACAACAATATTGGCTTTGACTTTAATGCTATTGAAACCGGCAAAAATTTTCTTGTCAAATACCAGTATATGCTGGAAGGGTATGACAAAGATTGGTCTCCCGTCTCTAATAAAACTTCTGTCAATTTCGGCAATATTTATGAAGGTTCTTATACATTTATGCTGAAGGCTCAAAGTCCGGAAGGTGTTTGGAGCAAGCCCATTTCCTATACATTTGAAGTTCTTCCTCCCTGGTGGAGAACCTGGTGGATGTATGTTGTTTATGCTATCGTGGCTATAGGGCTTATCTTCTTACTTTTCCGGTGGAACCACAGGCGGATAATTAATCAAAAGAAAATACTTGAACATAAAGTAAGAGTAGCAACGAGGCAGTTAAGTGAGGAAAATGAAAAGGTAAAAGCGCAAAAGAAAAAAACAGAACAAACACTTAAAGAACTGGAAGCCACCCAGGCGCAACTTATCCAATCCGAAAAAATGGCTTCACTTGGTCAGCTTACTGCAGGTATTGCACACGAAATTCAAAA
>MWYU01000273.1 GCA_002050375.1 Chitinophagales bacterium 62-2 | reverse complement strand
TACCTTTTGTGATAGCTGGAAAAAATCCACCTGCCAGATTAAGTTCCCTGGCAGAGAAGAAAACGAACACCTGCATCGTTGCAAATCCTGTTGAGAAAGAAATGCAGGATATGATAGAAAAAACGCAGAGTTTAAAAATCAATACGGAAAATTCGAATTTTTACATTCGGATTTTTCCATTTATTAATGCTGTTGCAGATCGAATTTTAAGATTTTTAAATGAGCTGCAACACGAAGAAAAAAATCTAAAAAAAAGAAAAATGGCAAGGTACACTGGTCCAAAGACCAAAATTTCCAGAATTTTTGGTGAGCCCATTCTAGGTAATGGTAAGTGGCTCGGTAAAAACAGCAATCCTCCGGGTATGCATGGTGCGCAGCGTAAGCGCAAAACACTTGGTGAATATGCTACTCAATTGAAAGAAAAGCAAAAAGCGAAGTATACTTACGGGTTGCTCGAAAAGCAATTCCGTAACACCTTTACCGAAGCTGCACGTCGCAAGGGTGTAACAGGTGAAAATCTCATTAAACTGCTCGAGGCACGCCTGGATAATACAATCTTTCGTTTAGGCATAGCTCCGAGCCGTCCTGCAGCACGGCAGTTGGTTTCTCATAAACATGTAACTGTTAACGACGAGGTCGTTAATGTTCCTTCTTTTCAATTAAAGCCGGGCGATATGATAAGTCTTAAAGAAAAGAGTGCTGCTAATACGGCTGTTACCAGTAATATTCGTGGGAAAAACCAAAAGTTTAGCTGGTTAGACTGGAATGAGAAAGAGATGAAAGGTACTTTTATCGCTTACCCCGAAAGAGAAAGTGTTCCTGAAAATATTAAGGAGCAACTGATAGTCGAACTCTACAGTAAATAATATGCAACTTCTCTGTATCAGAGTCAATAACGAGCTCTTTCAGAAAATTAATACACATTCTAATTCCTGCGCGAAATAAAAACGTCTCGTGGTTTTAGAGAAAAAATAAAAATTAAATTATAAGATGGCTATATTAAACTTTCAAAAACCCGACAAAATTGTTCTTCAAAAAGCAAATGAATTTGAAGCACAATTTGAATTTCGTCCCCTGGAGCCGGGTTTTGGCCTTACCATTGGGAATGCGCTTCGCAGAGTGCTATTAAGTTCGCTGGAGGGTTATGCCATTGTAGGTATAAAAGTCGAAGGTGCTGAGCATGAATTTGCTACACTAAAAGGTATTACAGAAGATGTAACCGAGATTATATTGAACCTTAAGCAGGTTCGTTTTAAGAAAAACGTTGACGGCGACGTTAATACGGAGAAAGTAACACTTAGCGTTAAAAATCAAACTGAATTTACTGCCGGTATGATTGGAGATGCCACTCAGGCTTTTGAAGTTATGAACCCGTTGCTGCTAATTTGTACTATGGATAACAGCGCGAAACTTGATATTGAGATCACTATCGCTAAAGGCCGTGGTTACGTTCCTGCTGAAGATAACAGGGTTAAAGACTCTGTTTTTGGATATATTCCTATTGACAGTATTCATACGCCAATCAAGAACGTAAAGTACCTTATCGAAAACACGCGCGTTGAACAAAGAACAGACTTTGAAAAACTGATAATGGATGTGGCAACAGATGGTACTATCAATCCCGAAGAAGCGGTTAAACAGGCTTCCCGAATTTTGATACAGCATCTAATGATCATTACCGATGAGAACATAACGTTTGATAACAAAGAAGAAAAGAAAGAAGACCTCGTAGATGAGCAAACGCTGCAACTGCGTAAAGTTCTTAAAACTCCTTTGGAAGATTTAGACCTATCGGTTCGCGCATTCAATTGTCTTAAAGCTGCTAAAATTAACAGCTTAAGTGAGTTGGTTCAATACGAGCAGGAAGACCTGATGAAGTTTAGAAACTTTGGACAAAAATCTCTAAGCGAAATCGAGCAGGTGCTTAACGAACGGGGCTTAGGCTTTGGAATGGATTTAGGTAAGATGGGTATTGATAAGGATGATTATTAAGTAAAAAGTAAAATGCAAAATGTAGAACTTTTCGAATTTTACACTTGCATTTTGAATTATAACTCAGTACGCTGCAATTCCTGACACGGTGCAGCGGAATTAAAAACAAATGTCATGCGTCACGGAGATAAAATTAATAATTTAAGCAGGACAGCAAGCCATCGCAGGGCTTTGCTTAATAATCTTGCTTCACAACTAATTACTAATAAAAGGATCACTACAACTTTAGCTAAAGCCAAAGCTTTAAGAACTTTTGTTGAGCCTTTGATAACTAAGGCAAAAGATAACACTACTCATCAACGCCGGATTGTTTTTAGTCACCTTCAGGATAAAGAAGCTGTTAAGGAGTTGTTTGATGTAGTTCGTTTAAAAGTTGAAGGCCGTCCTGGTGGATACACCCGGATAATTAAGCTGGGAACCCGTGTTGGGGACAACGCTGAGTTAGCACTTATTGAACTTGTTGACTATAATGAAATTTATGGTAAAGGCGTAGCTGGACAAAAAGAAGTTACCGGAAAGAGAAGTCGCCGTGGTGGAGGCAGAGGCAAAAAAGGTGCTACTGCAGTTGCAGTTGAAGGAACACCTTCAGTGGCTGATGCTGAAGCTACTTCTCCTGAAGTTACTGATGCTGAAGCTACTTCTCCTGAAGTTACTGATGCTACTGCGTTAACCGATGAAACTAACTCCAAAGAAACTCCCGCTGTTTAAAATGGAGTTTTATAATAACGAAAGGCAAGGTCATTATCGACTTTGCCTTTTTTAGTGTTGGTAAGTTTTATGATAATGTTTTTATCGATAACAATATTTTTGCGTCAGGTAAGAATGAACAATAATTTTTGAAACGTAGTTCCCAATTTAATAA
>MWYU01000318.1 GCA_002050375.1 Chitinophagales bacterium 62-2 | reverse complement strand
GCACTATAGATCAAAGTTTCAAGACAGTTTGTCCTCCGTTTACCTGCATCTTGTGTACCGCATTGCAAGTGTGGCAAACGACCAAAAACTGTTGGCAAAAGCGCTTTGGTGGAATGCCCAGGTCAGTGCATGCGGCGCTTACGATGAAACTAAACAGGCTATTGCAAAAGCAAATAGTCTCTTGCATTTTGCTATAAAAAAGCACCTGTACCCCGAAGCCATTACTGCCAAATTATTGCTGGCGGATATTAACATCTATAAAGGCTTAAAACTTTCCGAGCAGTATGCTCTGCACGCCGAACAGTTACTGGATGAATGGAATATTGACTCAACCAAAAAGGACTCCCTTAAGTTGGAAGTGTATTACAGATTAGCGCATGTATATATTCACAAAAAAGAAGGTGAAAAGGCTGCGCAAAATCTGCTGGAACAACAAAACTATGCCCAACAGAACAGAAATGAAGCATTAAAAATACAGGCTGTTAATAATTTGGCTCAACTGTATTGGGAGTGGCCGGGGCAGGAAGAAAATGCCAGGCAATGGACAACAAACCTATACGATTATTATAAGATAGCGGGGCAAAAGAACCGGCTTTTTATTGTGGCGTATATTTTAGCAGAAGTTCATTTAACGATGAACGACACAGCAGGGGCCATACAATATGTCAATGAGGCTGAGCAATTGCAGGAAGACTTAAAGATATATACTTCGTATATGTATTGGTTGGCATTGAAAAAACGTTCGTTGGGTTTGCTTACGGACACGGGCTTTATACGGTTATTGGATAACCATTTTAACAACCGTCTTTTTTTGCCAGTTGCTTTAATTGATCTTCATAAAGCTGCTATTACCATGAAGGCCGGTCAATTAAATGTAGCAGGCTATTATGTCTCTAAAGCAAAAAAAGACATGATGGATTCTCTTGGGAGCTGCTTTGGTTTTTTCGATTACCTGCCGGCAGAGTATTACCTGCAAAGTAAAAAGTACATCAATGCTATTAAAGCTTTCGATGAACTAAAAAGGAAGGCGGAAGAACAAGGTGACAGGGACAAATTTCTGCAGGCGTTAATGGGGTTAAGCAAGGCTTATGAGGGCAAGGGGGATTATAAGACAGCGAATGCATTTTTGAACCGGTCTTACGAAATCAGGGATAGTTTGAATAAGCTGAACTACAATGCAAAGGTTGCTTTTCTGGAGGTGCAAAAGGGAAAGATGCAAGTACAAAACGAAAGAAAGTTAAACGGGCAATTATTGCATAAGCATTGGTTATATAGCATTATAATCATCATAAGTTTAATTTCAGTTGGCGTTTATTTCCTTTACGGGTACCGTTTACGGCAATTACAATTACAGAATCAATTAGCAAGAGAAAAGACGGACAAAATATTAGCCGCGACAGAATACCAACACAAATTAAATGAGCTAACATTTTCGGCGCTCCGTTCACAAATGAACCCCCATTTTATTTTCAATGCTTTAAATACCATACAAGGATTTGTGTATGTCAATGATAAAAAAAGTGCAAGTGGTTATTTAGTAAAATTCAGCCAATTAATAAGAAAAATCTTAGATAGTAGTAATAAGCAAACCATTACATTGGGAGAAGAGATTGAAATTCTTCAGTTGTACACAGACATTGAAAAGGCCCGATATGGGGAGAACTTCAACGTAACAATAAATATTGATCCTGCACTTGATCAGGAATATATACTTATACCACCCATGTTGATACAACCTTATGTGGAAAATTCTATTAAGCATGGTGTTTTTCATAAGCAAGGAGATAAAATCCTGAGGATAAGGATCAGTAAGGCAGAAGACCAGGAGGTAATTGAAGTTGTAATAGATGATAATGGCATTGTCAGAGAAAGAAGTAAAGAAATTAATAAAAGCAGGATAACTCATCATTCTTTTGCAACAGCAGCAAATGAAAAAAGAATAGATCTGATCAACCAAACCATTGATAAAAAAACAAAGCTGAAAATAATTGACAAGGTAAATATTGATGGTTCACCCGCTGGAACTACAGTTATCATTACAATACCAATGGTGTTTGCAGCTACGGCCTAAAGCTTCTTAAAACATACTCTTATGCTCAAAACAATTATCATTGAAGATGAACCTGCTGCAGCAAATCTATTGGAAGAAATGTTGAAAGACATAGAGCCCGAGGTTGAAGTGATTGAGAAATGTTCCGACCTTCCTTCAGGGGTCAAAAGTATAAAGAGGCATTCCCCTGATATAGTATTTCTCGACATTGAGCTCCCGGTTTATAGCGGTCTTCAACTACTTGAATTTTTCAACCCTGAAGAAATTACTTTTCAAATCATTTTTACAACAGCCTATAACGAGTATGCTATGAAAGCATTTGAAATGAGTGCTGTTGATTATTTGTTAAAGCCTTTGCAGGAAGAAAAGTTAAACGCTGCTATCAAAAGAGTTTACTTGAAACAAGCACCAGCGAGTTTAGAACTTTTACCTGCGTTAAAGGACAATCTTCAACCCAATAATTATAAAAAAATTGTAGTGCCTGTTGCCAGTGGCTTTGACATTCTTAATCTTAAGGATATTTGTTATTTCAAGGCAGAAGGCAGCTATACCAATATTTTTTTTGCCGACAATTCAAGTCTTCTTGTCAGTAAGAACCTCAAACATTTCGAATTCATTCTTTCCGGGATAAATCATTTTGTACGCATTCACAGGAGCTATATTGCGAATATTAACTACGCTAAAAAAATTATACGAAAAGAAGGAGGAATATTACTTCTTGAGAATAAATCAGAATTGCCTGTTGCCGAAGATAAAATGGATAGAATTATCGATTTGCTACAGAAGTTGTAATGCATTTTCATACCCTTAGCG
>MWYU01000367.1 GCA_002050375.1 Chitinophagales bacterium 62-2 | reverse complement strand
GTTCTCTAATACCATTAAACTCTGCTAAGGCAACAGCCTGTATTACATTAAAGCCCTGCTTTCTTCTTACTTCCAAAAATTCCTCTGCTTCTTCACGTGTAAGGCGGTGAAATAATTCCCAGTCGGTATCACCCATCCAGAAAAAAGGACTGCCATCCTTTGTAGTTAAGAAACGATGATTAGAGCTTACTTTAATCTGGGCTATACTAATGTTAATATGAAAACTAAATATAAAAGCAGTTAATAAAATTTTATAAATGATGTGATTAATCTTCATTATTAAAACGCTTTATTTAAGTTATAGGAGCAGGAGATAATTTGTTAGTATGAATTAAATCTTCAGCCCTTAGTTTTAAATGGTGGGCTATTAATGGGAAGAATAACAAACCTAATAACCCCAGTTCTTTATTATGCGTAAATCCTCTTTCACACTTTCCAAAGCAGTTTTATTTTGATATGATTCCTGTTCAATAATAAATTGAGTTGTTCCACCGATCTTCTTAGCAAGGTCTACAATCTCCTTAACACCTACAACGCCTGTTCCAAGAACTGCGCTTTCGTATTTCTCCGGATTTTCTCCTTTATCTACCCTTATTTCATCTTTCACATGCAGCAAAGGAAATCTTCCGGGATATTGTTTTAAAATACTTAAAGCTCTTCCACCACCTTCATACATATTTCCCATGTCTAACTGCTGCACAACTAATTTTGGGTCAGTATATTTCATTATGATGTCATATAGTTTTACATCATTAAGCTTTGTACTAAACTCGAACTGGTGGTTATGATAGCCGAATTTCATCCCTGATTTTTTGCATAGCACTCCGCTTTTATTAAAAACGTCCATATACCGTTTTACCTGGTCAAAACTCTTTCGTGAGTTTTCATCAAGATAAGGGCTGATTACATACTCCTGCCCTACAACAGCGGCATCTTCAACCGTTTTCTTCCATGCATCTGTAAAATCTTTTTTTGTTTCATCCCAATGTTGTTTACCCATTACCGTATGGCCGCTTAGCATTTTAAGGCCATTATCCTGCAGAACTTTTTTAAATTCTGAAGCAGAGTAGCCATAAAATTTTCGATCAACATAATTGGCATGTTCAACATAGACGTAACCCATTTCTTTCAGTTGCTTTAAAGTAGCAATGGGATCTTTTTTCATATCCTCCCTCACTGAATAAAGCTGTACTCCTACTATTTGGGGTGTTACTTTTTTATATGCAAACAACTCATTGGAAAGTGTCATTGATCCTGCAATCACGGCACTATTTTTAAGAAAATTTCTTCTTGATGTATTCATATTTATATTTTAAGCGATCCGATTTATTGTTGATGTAATTTAACTACTAACTGAATAAGATTGCAACTATTATCTACAGCACTTACTATTTAAAAGTTGCTATAGTATTGCTTTCACACCGCCGCTATTTATCTGCCTTTTCATAGTCACTATCGCTAACCCATCCCGCTTTTATCTTTTCGCCTTTCATGAACCTTTCATAAAAATTAGCCATCCTTGGCTCCCCATAAGGATATTGATCGAAGATGCTGCCTTTACCAAACATTCTTGGATCCTGCTGGGTTTTAAGCTCACTTTCCATTTGGCTTTTGAGGTCATTTTTAGTCTTTGCGAACGACTTATTATAGGCAAGATTATTCATGCAATAAGGGTCTATACTAATATCGTATAACTCTTCGCTTCCTTTTTTACCAAAGCATATTTGCCATAAGTTCATGTACTCTCCCTTTCTGTGTGCTTCAAGAATAGCAGTTTTAGTTGGGCTTCCATCGGTGTCTAAGTAACCGGTTTCGGGATTACCGCTCGGCCACCTGTCAGGCTCATAATTTTTAGCGTAGAAATAATTATTTTTTACTATGGCTCTAACGGGATAGCCCTGATCGTGGGGACGGCCTACGTCTTGTCTTTCCCTTCCTAAAAGCACATGATCTCTTTTCGAATCTGCCATACCATTCTTAGTTGTTGTTAAGAGGTTTACAAGTGAACTTCCCTGTATCGGTTGCATGTTTGCAGTCTCTGGCTTTACCCCGGCAAGCTCAAGAAAGGTTGGTGTAAAATCAATGAAGCTAACAAAATCGTCCACTTTCCTTCCCGGGTTCTTAATGCCATTCTTCCACATGATGGCTAGTGGTAAATGATTATCCATTTCATAAACATGACCCTTTACACGGGGAAAAGGCATGCTGTTATCAGAGGTCACAACAATGATCGTATTATCTAATTCACCTTTTTTTTCTAAAATATCCAACATCTTTCCCAGGTGACTATCGAAGTATTCTACCTCATAGGCATAGTCCAGCATATCGTTTCTTACCGTCTCATTATCTATCCAGTAGGGAGGAACCGTTTTAATATCACTGAGCTTCTTTTTGCCTTTAGAAACCCCTGAACCAACTTCGTATTGCCGGTGTGGCTCGTGCCCCCCATACCAAAAACAGAACGGCTGGTCGAGGGGCTTCTTTTGTAAAAAGTCTTCGAGGTTTGCAGCATAATTAACGGGAGATATTTGCGGGGTAGGTGTAGCCATTTTTATGCTGCTGTACACCGGACCTGTCAGCATTCGTGGCTTTCCGTTAACTTCTCCCGGATTACCCGGAGACCAACCTTTGCCTGTAAAGCCAACGTGGTAACCATTGTTTGTCAAAGCTTCCATAAACGTGGTAAACTTAGCGGGAAATATGGCGTTATGATTTCCTGCAGCTTCTAACTGCCACGAGTTCCGTCCGGTAAGAATAGATGCTCGCGATGGTGCACACTTCGCATTAGGTGTGTAAGCATTTGTAAATAATACGCCTTCTTTAGCAACACGATCAAAAGCAGGTGTATGTACCCAGGCATAATT
>MWYU01000261.1 GCA_002050375.1 Chitinophagales bacterium 62-2 | reverse complement strand
TGGATCATCAATAAGGAAAACTTCATGACCAATACCACGTGGATAGACTTATTAAAAATCAGGGGTAGTTATGGTACAACAGGAAACGCTAACATTGCTCCATACCTCTCCCTGGGAACTTACGGTTTTTCTTTGGCTAACACTTATAATGGTTTATCAGGTGCCCGCCCGGCAAGGTTGGAGAACCCGGATCTTACATGGGAAACTGCCAAAACTACCAACATAGGGCTTGAACTTTCAGTATTCAAACGTGTAAGACTTGAACTTGATTTTTATAACAGGGACAATAAGGACCTTTTGCAGAATGTAGCCCTTCCTGCTGCAACTGGTTTTTCAAGCCAGCAAAGAAATGTTGGTTCAGTACGAAACCGTGGAATTGATATTAACTTGAACACGGTTAACACAACCGGTGTAGTTAGGTGGGAAACGAACCTGAACCTCAATTTCAATAAGAATGAAGTATTAGCATTAAACCAGGGTAAAGACATTGCTAGCGGAACGATGCAAATAAGAGAAGGCCTGCCGCTGAGGTTTTTTTATATGAAAGAGTGGGCAGGAGTTGATCCGGCAAACGGTAACCCCCGTTGGGTAAGATGGGAAGATGCAAACGGCGCCCTCATTCATGGCGCGGATAGAAAGGACGCGGCAAAAGTTACAACTACCAGCAATTACAACTTAGCAAGTAACCTTTTTGTAAAGTCAGCATACCCTGATTATACAGGTGGCTTACGTAATGATGTTTATTATAAAAATTTCTCACTTAGCGTATTGTGCAATTTTGTTCAGGGCCAATCGATTAATTTTGTGCAAAGGAATACGACAGATGACGATGGATTAGTTCTTTCAAAAAACCAGGTGGTTCCTTTGAAAAGCTGGTCAAGGTGGAGACAACCCGGAGATATTGCTACACATCCGCGCCTGGTTTTGGGCGGCAACCTGAACTCAGCCCAGCCATCATCCCGTTATGTTGAAGATGCAAGCTATTTCCGCATCCAAAATGTTACGCTTGGTTACAATTTTCCAAAAGTGTTTTCAGGGCTAAATATTTATTTTAGAGTAGACAACGTTAAAGTCTTTACTAAATACAGCGGCGCTGATCCTGATATAAACATTGAAAACCCGGTAGCATCTCAAAGTAAGTTTGGCGAAAACTATGGTGCAACCAGAAAAATGATTTTTGGTGTTAATTTAAATCTCTGATAAGCTTAAAATATATAAAATGAAAACGATTGTAAATATTCTCACAGTCTCCTTAATGTTTCTATTAGTATCAGGGTGCAAGCAAGAATATTTTCCGCCCGACCAATTGTCCGACGAACAGGTTAGAAGTTCACCTGAATTATTGAGCAATCTTACCGTAGGCACCTATAGCCGCCTTCGAGAACCTAACTATGTAAGGCTTCGGCACTTCATTCAGGAGTTGCCCGGCGACGAACTTTTATGGAGTAAGAGCAGCGGCGATAACCTTGCTAATGCATACAATTATAATCGTCTTGTTAACTCTGCTTCTTCCCTTAATTTTTGGAACCAGGCTTACTATGGTATTTTTCAGGCTAATAAGGTAATAGAGGCAATTGAAGATAACGCACCTCAAAATAAACTTCAGTTGAAAGGAGAAAATTTGTTTTTACGGGCATTAATGCATTACGACCTGATTAGAATATTTGGCAGACCTTATTCACAAAGCCCTGATAAAAACCTCGGTGTTATGATTAAGGAGAAGAGTGATATGAATGATTTGCCCGGAAGAAGTACTGTAAAAGAAACATACGAATTTATAGTTAAGGATCTTTTAAGGGCGGCCGAATTGATGAAGGAAAATAAGGCGAACGTCTTCGCCTCCAAAGAAGTTGCATGGGCATTGCTTGCACGGGTGTATTTGTATATGGATCAGAACGATAAGGCTCTGGAATATGCTGACAAAGTAATCAACTCAGGAAGGTATAAGCTTGTAACAACAGCTCAGCTAAGTAAATACTACACAACGTCTCCTGAAGCCAATTCAGAAACGATTTTTGCTATTAAATACCAAACCAGTGAAAACCCGGGAAAAGCTTCTATCGGTTCCTTATATACACGCGACGGATGGGGGGAGATTTTGGTGACAAAAAACTATCGTCAACTTATTTATAAAAACCCTAACGATGAAAGGATCAAATTTCTTGACCCTGATTATGTGCTTGATGCAAGTGGTAATAAGATACCTGATGCTATAGAAGAAAGTGGTTTTCGTGTAAATAAAGCGATGGGTTATTCAAGGTACTTCAATCTTAAATATACTCTTCAGGATAATGTACTTATGTTATCCTCACCAGTTGTTTTGCGTCTGGCTGAAATGTATTTAATAAAAGCGGAAGCGTATGCTAAGATGCCTGGAAAAGAGGGTGAAGCCCTACAAATGGTAAATGTAATCAGGTCAAGGGCAGGTTTAAGTGCGGGCCAGTTGTATACTATAGATGACTTAAAAGGTTACGCTACTGTTTTGGATGTTGTTCTTGCCGAAAGAAACCTGGAGTTAGCCTGGGAGGGACACCGTTCCTTCGATCTTTTCCGCAATAATAGGTCTCTCGACAGAAGTTTTACCCAAAGCGAGGGATGGTCAGGGCCGAGAATGATAGAGCCAACGTCTAATCTTATTGTAGCTTATATACCAGAGGTTGAAATCAATTTGAATCCCAACCTTAAGCAAAATCCTTAAAAATAAAAGGTCCTCCGCAATAGTAGAAAAAGAAATAGAAGAGGAAGGTTTAATAACAACCTGTTGTCCGGCTGTATTTTTATCAGATTGACGCGTGAAGGAACTTTTCAGGCAAAAACGCCAGGAAAAACATACACAAGACATCAAGAAAAATTTTGCTCCTTAAATC
>MWYU01000205.1 GCA_002050375.1 Chitinophagales bacterium 62-2 | reverse complement strand
GTGCGACAGGCTTGTTCAACAGGCAATACCAAAGCCTGACTGATTATTACAATCTTGTAAAACGTTTTAAACTCTAATAAAACCGCCGTACACGCAAGTACATACGGTGGTGTGAGAGGACGGCGGCTCAAGACCGCTTGAAACCGCCTCCTACTTAATTACTCGCTGTTAGTAGGCTTTATTTAGAGTTCATTGGTTCTTTTTTCTTTAATTAATGATAAAGATTTAAAATTACGGCGTTACAACTTTGTACAGTGATCGTCATGATATCATTGATAATACAAAAGCTGCGGGGTTACAAACTAGTGGAAAAAGTAACGCAGAATCTGTTTAAATTGGTAAATAGTCTAAACACTTCTGCCACTGCGATGCCGTCTATAAAATACTTGCATTCTTACTTGAATACAAAAGGCTCCGCTTGTATCATCTCAAACTAATACAAAGCATCGTAGGAAGTTCATCCCAAAAATTATTTATTGTTCTAAAATAACTTCATTCCATTATAAACACACTTTTACGAGTTAGATATATCTTTATCTGCTTAATCTCTTACGTTACAAAAAATACTAGGCATCACTATCTAAGCAGTCAAACTGCACAATTACAAGTCAATGAAAAATTACAGTGTTATCCTTGCTCTATTTATTGTTATTTCATTTCCCGCGTACATCTCTGGTCAAAGTTCAAAGCAGCAGGCAAAGCCGAAGCAGCCTAATATTATTTTCATTTTGACAGATGATTTGGGGTATGGCGATTTAGGAGTTTTTTTTCAAAACCAGCGAAAGAAGGCAAGTGACAGGAGCGAACCCTGGACTTCTACGCCAAACATAGATCGTCTCGCTGCTTCAGGTGCGCTGCTTCCGCAACATTATTGTGCAGCCCCGGTATGTGCTCCTGCTCGTGCCTCACTGTTATTAGGCCGTCACCAGGGTCATGCAAATGTTCGGGACAACCAGTTTGACAAAGCGCTCGATAACAACCATACCATTGCTTCCGTTCTACGTACTGCGGGTTATACAACTTCAACTTTTGGCAAGTGGGGATTGCAGGGCGCCGGAAACCCTCCTGATTGGCCTGCTCATCCGCTTAACCGCGGCTTCGATTATTATATGGGAATGATCCGGCATGCCGATGGACATGAACACTATCCCAAAGAAGGTGTGTACCGGGGAGCAAAACAAGTATGGGAAAATAGAACCAATATTGCAGACAAACTCGACAAATGCTACACGGCCGACCTGTGGACCGCTGCAACAAAAAAATGGATCATTGATTTTGAGAAAGAGAACAATTCAGTAAAACCCTTCTTTATATACCTTGCCTACGAGACACCCCATGCGGTGATTGAATTACCGACACAAGCTTATCCTGCAGGTGGAGGTCTTAAAGGTGGTATGCAGTGGTTGGGCGAACCGGGGCACATGATTAACACAGCTTCAGGCAAAGTGGATTCTTACTTTCATCCTGATTATGCTAATGCCACTTACGATCATGATAAAAATAAATCAACTCCTGAAGCAGCATGGCCCGACGTCTACAAAAGATATGCAACATCAGTAAGGCGTATTGACGATGGGGTAGGAGACATCATGCAACTTTTGAAAGACCTTAAGATCGACAATAATACATTAGTAATATTTTCATCAGACAACGGTCCTTCTATCGAATCTTATCTTAAGGAAGACTACGCCCCTACTTTTTTTAATAGTTTCGGCCCTTTTGACGGTATAAAGAGAGATGTTTGGGAAGGTGGCGTA
This sequence comes from Chitinophagales bacterium 62-2, assembly GCA_002050375.1. Classification (GTDB taxonomy): domain Bacteria; phylum Bacteroidota; class Bacteroidia; order Chitinophagales; family Chitinophagaceae; genus Segetibacter. The sequence continues at coordinate 1,112 of MWYU01000205.1, read as the reverse complement.
AGAGTTCCTACCATTGCTGCATGGCCTGGTCACATTCCTGCCGGCCGTATAGTTAATACCCCAAGTGGTGTGCATGATTGGTTGCCAACGCTTGCTAATGCAGCCGGTGTTACTGCGCCTGCTAATACTGATGGGGTATCTCTGCTGCCTTCGTTAACAGGTGTAGGAAAGCAACGAAACAGTACTATATATATTGAGTACTTTAACAACTTGTCTACTCCGAAGTTCGAGGAATTCGCACAGCAGCATCGCGGCCGGAAACGTAACCAGATGCAGGTGATACGCTTTGGGGATACTGTGGGAGTGCGATACGATATTAAATCAGGGAAAGACAATTTTGAAATTTATAACGTGGCAGAAGACCCTCAGGAAATAAAAAACCTGGCAAACGAACCGGGAATGGAAGTCGTTCAAAATAAGATGAAAGAACGGGTGCTACAGGTTCGAATGCCAGATACTTCTGCACCAAGGCCGTACGACAACGATTTAGTTCCTGCAGTTTCTATCAGGAAGACTGAGGGCGGCATACGATGGAAGGCTTACACCGGTAATTTTCCCTGGTTGCCTGATGCAGCTACCCTTGCAACATCAGAAAGCGGTTTGGCGGATAAACCTGATGTAAGCGTATCAAAGCGAACAAACAATGGAGTATTACTTTTTGAAGGTTACCTTAAAATTCCTGCGGACGGGCAATATACATTTACTATAAAAGCTGGTGCCGGCGCGTTGTTGCGTATTCACGACGCTACCGTTATTGATGCCGATTTTGGTTATGTTCCCCTTTCAAATAAAGCGGGAACTATCAGGTTGCAAGCCGGGCTTCATCCATTTAGACTTTATTATAGTTTAAAAACTGGTACCAATCCTTTACTGAATCTGGAATGGGATGGACCGGGAATAAATAAGCAGAAGATTGCTGCAAATGTGTTCTACAAATAATTTAAGAGGAACGGGTAAAACCCTATAGAATAATTACTGCATATTTAAAAATGCACAAGGTATTCTTCATCCTAAGAGACTCACTAAATACCATATATATGCTATAGGCAATGTGAATAACTGGGGTGATATTTGTCAGATTATGAACAAAGTAAACGGGAGTATTAAAAAAA
>MWYU01000349.1 GCA_002050375.1 Chitinophagales bacterium 62-2 | reverse complement strand
GTAATGTCTACTGATATAGATTCAACCGCTATCTTATATGATGCCGGTTTAGTAAGCAAGCAACTGGTTTGGAATAACATTGCCTGGTCTGACGTCAAGAATACTTTACAAACCTTTAAGACAAACTTGCAGGACTCTGGTAGAAATCTTGAAGTAAAATATAGGACGGTAATAGGAGAGAATGGGAATGGAAGCCTTGCACTTTTCCCAGCCCCCCATCAATACTTCTACCCGCTCGATGAAGCATTTAATTTAAAGTTTACATGGTATGGTAATAACTACAGGAACATGGCTAACGGCTATGGTATTGGGATTCGCCAAGATCCTTTAGGGGATAAACGTTACGTCCCGTGGTTTAATGCACCTCCAAAAACACAACAACGTTTAAACTTTTTTTGCCTGCTTAGTACCGATAAAGCCGGTTCGGTTTTAACAGATGTTAAGAAATTTACTCATAATGATTCTTATCCTCCATTACCAGGCTACAAAACTTTTCAAAGCCACTTCCACTCACTTATTCCACATCTTGTCTAACACTTTAATAAAGTATCCACCTACCACACTTCTTGCCTGAAAGCCAACCATCTTGCCGGTTGTTGTTTCGTGCCAGTCGCTTATAGGTACACGTGACGTTGTAGCTTCGGCGAATTTGTATACAGGATTAATAAGGGCTTTAAAATCATTGTCGTTACTGCTTAATGTTGCTGTCCATGTTATCCAGTCGGATTTGGTGTAGGTTTTACGGCTGTCTAATGGTAAGCCATATGTATTTTGTTTAGTAAGATACCACGCTATCTCTTTGTTATATACTTCCTTTGGAAATATATCTAACCCTATAAGCTTATCCCATACAAGGTTGTATTTCTGGCTCCATGTATTTTTATTATCGAAGGTCAGTGCATAATGGTCTCCTGCATCTGCCATTGCCATCCAGCGCGACGACATATCTTTTGCAATCTCTTTGTACTTTTCTGCAGTGCTCTTTTCTCCCAGCATATTTGCAAGCATTGCATAACCACCTAAACCTACAATCGCTTTAACCGATAGATTAACGTTTCTTGCCAAGTGGCCGGCAAAGTCATCAGTGCATAATTGATTGGCAGGATCAAAACCTTCTTTGCTCAAATACTCTGCCCATGTAGTTAAGGTTTTCCAATGCTTGCGTGCATATTCTGCATTGCCTTCAGCCTTTGCAATTGCTGCAGTTAAGATCACCATATTGCCGCATTCTTCTACCGGCATATCTTCTCCGTAAGTCTGTCCGTTTGCTAAAGGGTAGGTTCCCAAATCGTGCGCAGCAAATGGTTTAGTCCATTTACCGCTTTCGCTGTAATAGAAAATTCCGTTAAGCATGCCCTTTAATAATTCGGGATTATAGGCAAGAAACAAAGGCGCCGAAGGATAGGTAACATCTACTGTATTTATAGACCCATTACTGAAGTTTTCTTTTGACAGGAACAATATTTCCCCTTGTGGACTCTTTACTAATTTATGCGCAGCTATAGCCTGGCGATAAGCTATAACACAAAGCTTTGCATACTCTTCGCCACCGGCCTTGAGAGCATCAGCATAAATTCGATTATTAACTGAATCACATTGGGCGAAGATTCTTGCATAATCTCTTCCTGCATTTATTAACTCATTTTCTATAGTTGCACCGGTATCCTTCTTCCACCAAGGCGGCAAGTTTTGATTGAAGTATTGTACTGAATATAAATCATCATATCCAACCATTATCACCTTTTCCTGTTCACTTGTATTAACCTTCTGAAGCGGAATGACTGTATTTAACATTAAACCTTTTCCAACTAAATTGTTTACTGATGTTTTGGAAGTAAGTGTTGCTAAAGATCTATCTGCCGTTGTTATGCTTTGTATAGCATGTGTTGTGGAAGGAACAGCAACATACATATAGCCCCAGTCAATTCTTACATCATCTCCTTTCTTTTGCAAAACACGCTGATCTGTACTACCTGCTTTTAATACAGAAAGGTTACCTGCTGCATACCGGCTTGCAGAAACCTGCTGACCTGGTACATCAATAGCAAGATTGGTAGAGGCTCCAAAATAAAGTTGCGCATCATGTGCTTTACCATCATTAGCATGAACCTTAAAAGTAATGTACGATACAGGACGGGACATTAAATCAAGGTCACCCATTACTAAAGGGGAGGTAAATGTAAGTGCAACATCCAGAGGGCCACAACTAAGTTGATAAAGGGTTTGAGTAGCTTTTACTTCTACGCTTTTTTGGCTGGCAGCAACAGTAAGGCTTCCAGGTTGAGGCAAAGGTTCGTTTACAAGTCCGGCATCTAAATATGCACCTCCGGCAGTATTAGCACAATGGAAAGCTAATACGTTTTTACCTTTTATTAATTTACTTTTTACTTTTACATCTATGGGAAAATATTCAAGTTTATTGTTCCAACCGGTACGGGAAAAAATCTGTTCTCCGTTAAGATAGACCTCAGTATTGTCATCGTGATGCAATTTCAAATAAAGCTTATTCAGATTGAGATCATTTAAAACAAATGATCTTCTTACCCAAATATTTTTACTGCTCCAATAAGTTTTTGCACGGTTCTTATTATCACTAAACGGAGCTTCGGTTGTGCTCCAGTCGTTATCATTAAAATCTTTTTTCATCCATCCATCTGCAGGTTCTGTTTCTGTATATTTAACTGTATAAGATTTTTCATCTGATGCCGCAAGTACCGTTTTTAAAGGTTTTTCTTCACTACCTAATAAACGATATAGTTTGCCATCTACTTTAATCATAGCTAGTAACGATTGATCTGCACCTGTCCAATGTTTTGTTGCTGAGGTATTTACCGTGTCCGAAAAAGACCAAACACTAAAATATGGGTCGTGTGTAATAAG
>MWYU01000463.1 GCA_002050375.1 Chitinophagales bacterium 62-2 | reverse complement strand
ATCAGAAAGTTTGCAGTTATTGTTTATTTAATTTTTTATGTACATCCTAAAAGGATGAGCGGGCAATCCTGTCTTATTTAGCAGGTTTGCTTCATCAATCAGCAGCCAGGCATAACGAACCATTTCGGGTTTATTGGCCTTATCAGTCCAAACCACAACTTTATTCCCTTCTATACTTGTTTCTGCTTTTACAAAAGTTAATGAATCATTTCCAGGCGCCTTATATCCTATCTCAAAACCGCCTGCTTTATTACCGTTAATACTTTTAAGTGACTGATCAAATACTACAACTGCTTTACTTCCTTCCATCAACACACGATTACATTTTGGACCAGTATAAACAACTTTTTTAAAGCCATAATCTTTAGATAATGCAATTAACGCTAAACGATCTCCAACTTCTTTTTTGTGTGTATAGTGAATGTCTTTCATGTTTCCAACATCAACCGTTACTGCCATGCCTGCTTGTTTCATATTCTTCACTACACTTTGTTGGGCTTCACGCAGACGGGCTGCCGCATCAAGATCACTGTAACCGAAAGGAGCAATCTGAACAAAATAAAACGGCAATTCAGTTTGATCTTCTGTCGTCTTCCACTTATTACGCCAGCTTTCGATCATCTTACTAAAAAGATACTCATACTCATCAGCATATGATACATTCGATTCGCCCTGGTACCATAAAACCCCTTTCATCTTATAAGGAATAACCGGGTTTATCATGCCATTAAATAATACGCCCGGTTCACGCCAGGGCCTTTTAAAATAATAAACCGATTGTGGCTCGACAGGTTTTTTTAACGTGACCTTTCCTTTACTGCTGTCGTTACTTTTTTGTTCCCATTGTTGCATCGCATTCTTATATGCTACCGAATCTTTACCTGCATCTTGCTGTATCTTCTTCCACCTGTCAATGTAAATACTTAAAGATTTATCGTGGTGCAACAGTTCGTTTGGTGTCCATGCTTCAGCAGGTGTTCCTCCCCATGCAGCATAGACAATACCCACCGGAACCTTTAAAGTGTCTTGCAACTTCTTTGCGAAATAATAAGCTACTGCTGAAAAAGAACCTGCCGTTTGAGGAGACGTTTTCTCCCACACAGAACCAGGAGCATCATCAAAAGGCTTTGAGCCATATTGCCTGCTCACACTACAATAACGAATGGTTGGATAATTAGCTTTTTGAATTTCCTGCGCTGCATTGTCACTCGACTTTAATGAAAACACCATGTTAGACTGACCCGAACAAAGCCATACTTCACCTAACAATACATCTTTCAGTTCAATACTATTTTCTCCCTTAAAATTTAAAGTATATGGTCCACCCGCTGCAGGTGTAGTTATCCATATTTTCCATTGTCCATCTATACCTGTTATAGTTGAGACAGTTTTGTTTGACCAGCTATTATGTACAGAAACTTTTTCTGCAGGCTTAGCCCAGCCCCATACCATTACTTTTGATTTTTGTTGCAATACCATATGATCGCTAAAGATTGCCGGTAGCCTGATAGTTGCAAATGCTTGTTCGGAAAAAGAAAGCATAAGAAACACCTGCAGCAAAAGGATTGGTTTATATCTTTTATTAAATAACATTTACTTTTTAATATCGCCATCGTAAATTCCAATATTAGGCTTTGCATTTTTACTTAGCATGTTTCCATAATAATCTCTATTGCCATTATCCCCAATAACTCCAGACTTAATTGCAGGTGACCCTGCTTTAAGGCGATAACCATCTTTACCAGTACCAGCATTAATAAACTTCGGATGTTCTGTTATTGGAAATTTATCTGCAAATTCAACCGGAGGCTTTACTCCGTAATAAATATTATGATCGAATGATACATTAGTTGAACTTCCGAATGAATAGGTTGGATTACTTCCATTATAATAAAAAATGTTGTTTCTAAAAGATGCACCATTGGGATAAACCGTCCACCTGTTAAGTTTTAATACAACTACATCTTTATAATTTGAGTCAGCATAAAACACGTTGTTGTACACCTGCAATCCTTCAACCCGGCCTGAGAAATACGCACCCTGCCTTGCATTATTTTCGATGATGTTATAACGAATGATAGTTCCTAAATTAAAGTTTATGGGGTTATCTCCCACTCCCGGGCCACCTGTTGCTGTAACACCTCCAAGCTGGTTATTGTGCAGGTAATTGTATTGGATGATAGTTTTTTTGGTGCGGTAGTCACTATCTATTCCGCGTGCATCGGTGTCTCCTTCGTTGTAAATAGTATTCTTAGCTTCATTGAATTGGTAAATTGTATTATCAGTATTGAAATTAAAAACTGCATTTCCTGATATTATCTTACCACACGAATCAAAGAGGTTATGTTCTATTAACGCATCTTTCGCAACTCTCACAATAAGCCCGTTACCTGCGATATTCTTAAAAACATTCTTTCTCAAAACAACATTAGTGTTTGGGATCCAATTATCTGTTAACCCTTTACCTATGCTATCTCCAAACTTGCTATATGCGGCCCGGTCGTCCCAATCGGAACGGAAGTTAAAACCAGTACGACTTAAGTTTTCAAATGTTGAATTAGTAATTAGTACATCATTAAAATTGCTTTGTACTTTATTTCCTCTCGTATAAACCTGCGCTCCGCCATGAAACCTGCTCTGATCTGTTTTACCTTCATCCTTTGCAATGTGTGTGCTGTTAACATCAAATACTCTAATGCGATCGAAATGAAAATGATGTAAAGTTCCTGCATCTTCATTTACTACAATGGTTCGGTAATATTTTAAGCGGCCATAGAGCCAATATTTAAGCATTGGCTGTATAGCTTTTTTATTTTATTGCAATTCAGGTCAAGACCTAAGTTTGAAAAAATTGTTTCTGTAAGAAACTTATTATAAAAATACGTTT
>MWYU01000710.1 GCA_002050375.1 Chitinophagales bacterium 62-2 | reverse complement strand
ACATAACGCACGAAAAAAACAAAGCCCTGCAGGAGCCGATATACATAATAAAATCGTTAGCTCAAGAAAAACATATTATACAGATGAGCAGGAAGAATATAAATAATGAATAGTGAATAATTAATAATAAAATAAATAATGGACAGTGAATAATGAATAATAAAACGTCGATTCGTTCCTTCCTTTACTTGTTCTTAGCGCTATAACTGCTACTTACTTCTTTATCCATCCACGAGGTAGACTTCGTATCTCTTGCTGATACATAAACTACTAAAGAGATAAAGATGCAAGCGGATATATACCAATAGAACCACGATTCATGTCCCGCATCTTTACAATATAAAGCAATGTATTCTGCTGTACCGCCAAATATTGCTACCGTAATGGCATAAGGTAATCCAACACCTAATGCCCTCACCTCTGCAGGAAACATTTCAGCCTTTACGACAGCATTTATAGAAGTATAGCCACTTACAATAATTAAGGCTCCGAGAATAAGAAAGAATGCCTGCCACTCAGATGTTGTATGGCTTAATGTTGTTAAGATGGGAAGAGTTAATAACGAACCACAAATACCAAAGCCTATCAATAATGGTTTACGGCCAATTTTATCAGACAGCGCACCAAACAAAGGTTGCATACAAGCATAAATAAGCATTAGCCAAAAGGTAATAAAGGTTGACCGGTCTTTTGTAAGATGCACCGTATTAACGAGAAATTTTTGCATGTAAGTAGTGTAAGTATAAAAGGCAAGGGTACCGCCTAATGTAAGACCTACCACTGTTAGCACTGCACGAGGGTGGTGTTTAAGTAAAATTTTTAGAGACCCTCTTTCCGCTTTGTTGGCTTCCCGTTCAAACGCTTGTGTCTCTGCCATGTTGCTTCTTAAATAAAAAGCAACGACTGCAAGCAAAGCGCCAATTACGAAAGGTATCCGCCATCCCCAATTTTCAAGCTGATCTTTCGAAAGAAATACACGCTGCAATAATACCTGGATGCCCAATGCAATTAATTGCCCTCCTATAAGCGTTACATACTGAAAGCTTGAATAAAACCCTCTTCGTTGTGCAGTAGCTACTTCACTTAAATAAGTAGCAGAGGTGCCATATTCTCCTCCCACACTTAGCCCTTGCAGCAATCTTGCAACTAATAATAATACCGGCGCAGCAATGCCAATACTTTTATAAGATGGCGTAAGGGCAATCATTAGCGAGCCAAAGGACATTAGCAAGACGGATAGCGTCATGGCTGCTTTACGTCCTTTTCTATCGGCAATGCTGCCAAATAACCAGCCACCAATGGGGCGCATAAGAAAGCCAACTGCAAAAATGGCCGCTGTATTTAAAAGCTGAACAGTTGCGTTGCCTTTAGGGAAAAATACAGGAGCAAAGTATAAAGCAAATGCTGAATAGGCGTACCAATCATACCACTCAACAAGGTTGCCTATTGAACCGCTAAATAAAGCTCTTAGTCGTTGTTTCAAAAGTTAAGGAAATAAAATGCAGGATGTAAAATGCAAAATGTAAAAGACAAAGTAATTAAAATAATATTTTTGAATTTTTCATTTTGCACAAAAGAGAGATGATGTTAAGAGATCGTTCAGGTTTTACAGCTTTAATGTTAGGGATTTCGTTAATAGTAAACGCGCAGCAAGCTCGTCCTTCATTTATTACCGATAGCCTCGATGCATATATACAGCAGGGATTGAAGGATTGGAATATCCCAGGGCTTTCAATAGCTATAGTAAAGGATGGGAAAACGGTTGTAATGAAGGGCTATGGTGTAAAGGATGTTGAAAGCAAAGAGCCCGTGGATGAAAATACTCTGTTTATGATTGCCAGCAACAGTAAGTTATTTACCGGGACTTCTATTGCGCAATTGGATTATAATAAGAAGCTTTCACTTGATGATAAGGTGAGTAAATATATTAATGGTTACGAATTATACGATAAAAATATCACCCAGCTTGTTACCATTCGCGACCTTTTAAGTCATCGCATAGGTACCAAAACTTTCCAGGGCGATTTTGTTTTCTGGAATAGCAACCTGAGCCGCTCCACCATTATGTATAGAATGCGGTCATTGAAACCCACAGGTATTTTCAGGCAGGATTACGGTTATTGCAACAGTTGTTTTCTCACTGCGGGAGAAGTGATACCGGTGGTAAGCGGTAAGCCGTGGGAAGTTTATGTTTACGATAGTTTGCTAATGCCTCTTAAGATGAATAATACTCATACACTCGGGCAGGGAATGTCGCAAAGGGCTAATGTGGCAAAACCTTATACCTCTGTATTTACCGGACAGTTGACACGCATACCTTATGATAATGTTGATAATCTTGGGCCTGCAGGCAGCATGATAAGCAATGTAAATGATATGAGTCACTGGTTATTAATGCAGCTCGACAGTGGCAGGTATGAAGGAAAAAGGATTGTTTCATGGAAAGCTCTGGAAAAAACAAGGAAAATGAATATTGCTACCAGAAGTAATCTTTCATCAACTTACCCCATACATTTTTCAGGTTATGGTTTAGGCGTTTTTATGGCTGATTATAACGGCAGACAAATTTATTATCATACAGGTGGGGCAGATGGTTTTGTTACAAATACATGCTTTGTACCCGAAGAGAAACTTGGTATTACTATCTTAACAAACAACGATAACCAGGACTTTTTTGAAGCGTTGCGTTACCAGGTGCTTGATGCATATTTAGGAGTGCCTTATGTAAACAGAAGTAAACAATTGCTTAATGGCTTTGTGAAGAACCTAACCGAAACGGTAAAAATTACAGAGGCTTTAAAGGCAAGAATAAAGGGAAACAAACCTTCACTACCTATAGATGCTTATACGGGAACATACGTTAACGAATTGTACGGACCTGTTTCAATTGAGAAAGACAAAAGTGGTAAAGGCCTCGTTATAGATTTTAAAGGTCATAATAATTTAAAAGCTACTCTTCAATATATGGATAAGGGAGAATGGCTGCTTACTTATAATCATGCAGGTTATGGTATTTTTCCAATTAAATTTCAAATAGAAGGCAATAAAGTAATTTCGGTCGAAACAAGAGTGAACGAGTTTATTGATTACGACCCATACAACTTTATAAAAAAATGATCGGTAAAAACAGAAATAATGAATGAATAGTGAATAATGATTAATATTGAAATAAACCACTTACCATGAAACGTTTACTTCCCATCGCTCTTTTGTTGCTTACACAATCTGCCTATGCTTTTCAAAATTCCGGCATTACCACACCGCCTGAAGAAACAAGGCCCGCAAGTAACTGGTGGTGGGTTATTGGGGTTGCTCTGGCAATTGGATTAGGTATGTTGTTATATGTATTAATAAAAAAAGACCCCAGAAGGGATGCAGTAGATTAATAAGTAATAGAGGTTACAAAGGCTAAAAAGCCCTGAGCTTACTTTAAGCATATTAGTCTATTTGTTTGTAATTTAATTGAAAAAGGATTTAAACTTTAAAATAGCATCTAAGTATAATAGAAGTAGCTTTAATAAATGCTTTTGAGGAAAGCTTATGTTCGTATAGTCAAAACTAATTTTATGGAAACCAAACAATATCCTTTTTACATAAAAAGTACGGTAATATTATTAGGTCTTGTGTTGCTTGTACATATACTGCTTGGCCTCAGAGATTTTCTTGTACCAATTGGATTTGCGCTTATTATATCTATTCTGTTAAATCCTCTTGTTAATCGTTTTCAAAGCAAAAAGATCAATAAGGTTTTGTCTATCATTCTTGCAATGCTTATTGCGCTTGTAGTGGTAGCTTCTGTATTCTATTTTCTCTCTTCGCAGATTGTGGGCCTGGGAGACAACTTTCCTTTACTTAAACAGAAATTCGGCGAAGTATTGGGTCACCTGAAAGTGTGGTTACAAAATACTTTTGGCCTGGGAATAGATAAGCAGGTGCAGTTACTTAACCAGGCAATTGATAAGAGTAAAGATATGCTGGGTCAAACGTTGGGCACTGCAGTAGGAACTGTGGGTGTTGTTTTGCTGCTGCCTGTATATATTTTTTTACTGCTATTCTATAAAACCCTTATACTAAATTTTCTTTACGAAGTTTTTGCTGAAAAAAATTCAAAACAGGTGGCTGAAATACTTTCGCAAACAAAGACCGCTATACAAAGTTATATGATAGGACTGCTGATAGAAGCATTAGTAGTAGCCGTTCTTAACTCAACTGCGTTACTTATTTTAGGTGTTAAATATGCCATTTTATTAGGCGTTATCGGTGCAATCCTAAATATGCTTCCTTATATAGGTGGTATTATAGCTATTGCTTTGCCTGTACTTATGGCAACGGTTACTAAAGACGGTTTTTCTACGCAAATTGGAATACTTATAGCGTATGCTATTATCCAGTTTATTGATAATAATATTCTCGTCCCCCGCATAGTGTCTTCAAAAGTTCAGATCAATGCATTATGCTCCATTTTAGTTGTATTGTTAGGTGCAGCGTTGTGGGGAGTGCCGGGGATGTTTCTTTCCATACCTGTTGTTGCCATATTAAAAATAGTCTTCGACAGGATTGATTATTTAAAGCCGTGGGGAAGATTAATAGGTGATGAGGTGCCTACACGCCATTTAGGCCAAAGATTTGCTAAACGCCAGAAGAAAAAGATTATCGATGAAGAAGTTGTAGGCGAAATAAAAGACTATTAATTCACTCACATTTTTATAATTAAAAAACTCACACTACAGATATTGCTTTCTTAAAATTAATCTTATTTAGAACGGATAAAGAGATAGTGAGCCAAATAATGCATAAGCAAAATCCGGCAACAGCATCGGTGGCAAAGTGTACATGCAGGTACACCCTGCTAAAAGCAATTGCACACGCAAACAGGAAAAAAAATATTGAGGCTATCCATTTAACAAACTTGTCCGCTTCTGTTTGCCATACAATGTAAATAAGCAGTCCAAAAAAAGTAAACGCAGAAAAAGAATGGCCACTTGGAAAGCTAAAACCGCTTACATTTTTAATTAAAGGATCTAAAGGACGGTGACGTTTAAAGATTGATTTGATTGCAAATAAAACTCCTGTACCAGTTAACCCAATCGAAGAAATATTTAGCGATAGCCTTGTGTTCTTTTTTAAAAAAAGGTAATAAGCAGTTAACAAAATATATGCGGGCAAAAGAAAGTAAGAAGATCCGAAGAACGTGACTGCAATCATTACACGTGTAAGAGAAGGGGAGACTATTGTTGAGATATTTTGAAATACGAATTGGTCTAACTGGTTGTCATTCTCCAAAACTGCTTCGTTTGTAATTAAATAAAAAGCACTAAGGGCAAGTATAAACAATAGTATTACAACCAGCAATCTAAGTGATACGCCTTTAATTTTTTTTGCTACGGGTGCTGAGGTATTTTGCATTCAACTAAATAAATGATGATAACAATATAAATAAGTCAGGCCTAATAATTAGGTGGATTTATTGCTTACTAAGTCCCTAAAAACTTATCACCTTAAAGAGATATAAATAGTTCCTGCCTTTTCTAAACTTAATTCTTTTACAATTAGTGCTACTCCTTACTCTCTTTTCATTTAAAAGAACGGATCAGGTAAAACATGGACGATATATTGCTTTAAGCCAGTTGGAATGTTTCGCCTGCCACTCGAAAGACTTTGCTAAAAACGACTATTTCTCACCTGAAAAATCTGTAGGGTTTTTCGGAGGTGGTAACAAGATGTTTAATAGAGACGACAAGGAAATTCATACTTTAAACATTACGATGGATGAAAATACCGGTATTGGAAAATGGAGTGAAGAGGAATTTGTAACCGCAGTAAAGTCAGGAATACTTCCCGGCAATCAACCTGCTTTGCGCTATCCAATGGAGCTATATAGCAATTTAAGCGATAAGGAGGCAAAAGCTATTTATGCGTACCTTAAAACTGTACCTAAATTAAGTAATAAGGTTGAACGGAAATTGTATGAGTAAAAGAGGGGACGATAGTGACAAATGAATAATTATTAATGGGTAATGACTGATTGTAATGATGAACGCGGAAACGAATAATGATTGAGGGCAAATAGAATTTAGGTCACAATTATTTATTGCTAAGAGGTAATTTAAATAAGCAGATGCATTGACTCCAATTCCAAATTACATTGCCTAATTTTTCATTATTCATTAATCATTATCTCAACTCATCTCCGTTGCCCATTTGTCCCTGTCGTCGGGAGAGAGTTTCCAGGGTGCATAGTTATTTTCCACGTTACTAAACATTCCGTTCCATTCCTGTGGCGCATGGCTTTCTTCCATAATTAAATGCCTTCGTAGTTGTACAATAATATCCAATGGGCTAATGCTTACAGGGCAATCTTCTACACATGCCTGGCAAGTTGTGCATGCTCTTAATTCTTCTTCAGTAATATAATCATGCAACAAAGTTTTCCCGTCATCTTTAAAATCGCCATTAGCATTAATGTTTTTTCCCATCTCCTCCATCCGGTCGCGGGTGTCCATCATAATCTTACGTGGATTAAGTTTTTTGCCGGTGATATTAGCGGGACAAGCGGCGGTACACCGTCCACATTCGGTACAGCTATATGCATCTAATAAGTTCTTCCACGTTAAGTCAGGAACATCTTTAGCGCCAAACTTTCCCGGAGATTGTTCACCCTGGGGAGCAAGTTCGGGTTGCATCGAATACAAAACTTCGTTTTGTATTTCCGGCATGTTTATGAACTTTCCCATTGGTGTAACAGCGCTATAATAAGTATTTGGAAACGCCAGTACTATATGCAAATGTTTTGAGTAGGGGAGATAGTTTAAAAAGGCAAGCACCCCAATAATATGTAACCACCAGGCTGTTCTTTCAATTACTACAAGGGTGGAAGGATTAAGTCCCGTAAAAAGAGGAGTAATAATTCCTGATATAAAAAAGTTTCCCGTTTGATGGTAATGCCCGTATTGCTGTAACTGCAAAGCTTTATCTGCAGCATTCATTGTTAAGAAAAGTGTCATTAAAACAATCTCCGTTATTAAAATGTAGTTGGCATCACTACGCGGCCAACCTTCCAATTCTCTCATGTTTAAACGGTCAACCTTCTGTACATTTCTTCTATACAGGAAGGCCGCACAGGTTATGATTACTCCAAGCGCCAGTATTTCGAAACCATTAATAAGCCAGCCATAAACGGCGCCAAGTGTTGGAGCAAACAAACGATGAGTACCAAAAATGCCATCAAGTATTATTTCAAGAATTTCGATGTTGATAATAATAAAGCCGGCATAAACAATAAAATGCATGAAACCAACCAAGGGATATTTAAACATTTTTTTTTGTCCTAAAGCAAGCAACAAAACTCTCTTCCACCTTTCAGCTTCATTTCCCTTTTCAAAATTGGTATCTCTTCCCAGTAATATATTTCGCCTGATGTTTTTTACCTGCCTGCTAAAAAGCAAGATCGCAATTACAACAAGTACTACAAATAAAATTTGCTGAATAATTTGCATAGAGAAAAATTACAGTTGCAAGATAAGTTTTTGAAGCAACGTTTATTGTGTTGCCGCCTTGTTTTATCCCTAATTTTGACTGATAAAAATAAAAGCAGGTGGCAGAAAAAAACATTATACTAACCCGTGAAGTTGCTGATAAAAAAATGCAAAGAATGGCGCTTGAAATTGCAGAACAATTACAGACTGCAACAGACCCGCTTATTATTATAGGAATTACAGGCAGCGGGATGGTAATAGCACAAAAAGTATATTCTTTATTACAGCCACTGCTGAGTGTTTCTATACAGATCATTTCCTGTACTCTTAATAAAAAGCATCCTGATGCTATTACTTACAGCAAAGAAATTGATTTTAACGATAAAAATATTCTGTTGGTCGACGATGTAACCAACAGTGGCAGAACGCTATTATATGCATTAAAACCTCTTTTAAATTTTTATCCCTGTCGCATTCAAACCTTGTCGTTAGTAGAAAGGATGCATAAAAGTTTTCCTGTTAAGATTGATTACATAGGTTTATCCATTGCCACCACTTTGCAAGATCATATACAGGTTGAAGTGGAAGATGGGGAAATTGCTGCGGCTTATATTATTTAGATTAGTGAAATCAGAACGATGATGGTACATCTATTTTGCCTGTAACAAATAAAATTTAAAATACCTATAGTCCAATACAGGACGTTTGAATTTAAGGCTGTATTTGAAATGAAAGAAGTATCATTAGTTGAAATAATTCCTTTTTAATATTCTTTTCAATTTAATTTAAAAGTTTCAAATCCATAGTGAACCTTATCCCGTTTATTACTGTTAACGTTTTCTTATGGGAAGATGAAATTTCTTTTTATAGATATTTTTATTACAATTTTTTTTATAACCATTTAAATTTTGCTATGCAACCAACAATTACTCTCCAAACATTTTCCAACAACAAACTTTGTCAAATTTTCAGTAATAAAAAATTATTGAAAATTACCTTCATCCTGTTTTTAAGTTTGTTTTCCTTAAAATCGGTAACTGCGCAATTGGTATATGCAGTGTCATCGACAGGGAACCTCATATCTTTTAACGCAGCAGCTCCCGGTACGGTTCTATCAACTATGCCCTTTACAGGCTTAACGGCAGGGCAAACTTTGCAGGGTTTGGATTTTCGCCCTGCTACAGGACAATTATATGCTTTGGGCTATAATGCTTCAAACGGACAGACACAAATTTATACTATTAAAACGCCCACAGGCGTAGCCACCCCGGTAGGAACTGCCTTAACTCTCGCTACCGGTATGGCTAATCTTGGTTTCGATTTTAACCCAATGGTAGACAGGATCCGCTTAACCAGCAGTACAGGTCAAAACTTTAGGTTAAACCCTACTGATGGCACATTATCAGCTACAGATGGAATGCTCGCTTATGCTGCTGGCGACCCTCGGGCGGGTGCTACCCCCGCAGTCCATTCCGTTGCTTACACCAATAGTTTTGGAATTGCAACTACCACCACTTTATTCTTTTACGACTTTACTTCTAACACTATCGGTACTATCAACCCACCAAATGCAGGTACATTAAATACAGTAGGAACGTCAGGTATAACAGCTGCTAATGGAACTGGCCTCGACCTTGACATTACTACCAATCCAACTACAGGTGTAAATACAGCTTACCTTGCAGCAAACGTTTCAGGCAGTGGAAATAATTTTTACAGTGTTAACCTGACTACTGGTGCTGCAACGCTTATAGGTGCTATTGGTTCAGGGCTAACAATAACAGAAATGGCAATTAGTTTGCCTGCACCACCCCGCAGCCGGACTATTTATGGTATTTCATCTGGCAATCTTATTAGTTTCAATTCTGCTTCTCCCGGCACTATATTATCTACAGTTGCCCTTTCAGGTTTGGGAACTGGTGAAACTATTTTAGGAATTGACTTTCGTCCGGCAACAGGCGAACTGTTTGCTTTGGGAAGTTTAAGCCGTTTATATACAATTAATCTAACTACAGGGGCAGCCACGCAAGTGGGTAGTAATGGCGCTTTCACTTTAAGCGGAACTAAATTTGGATTTGATTTTAATCCTACAGTAGATAGAATTCGTGTTACCAGCGATCTCGATCAAAACCTGAGATTAAACCCAAACAATGGAGCATTAGCATTTAACGACGGAACTCTTGCTTATGCAGCCGCAGACTCCAACACAGGTGTTAACCCTGATGTTCAGGCTGTGGCTTATACCATTAATCTTTCCGGGGCAACTACTACGGAATTATTTTTCTACGATTTTAGCCGCAATATTATAGGCAAAATTGATCCTCCAAATGCGGGTACATTAAATACGGTCGGGCGTTCAGGCATTTCAGCTTTCGCCGGAACCAATATCAGTTTTGACATTACTACAGACCAAACATCAGGCATAAATACCGCTTTTTTGTCGGCAAGTATTTCAGATACTGCTACTAATCTGTATCGTGTAAACCTTACCACCGGCGCTACATCACTTGTAGGTGCAATTGGCTCAAGGTTAATGGTAAGCGGAATTGCAGTATCTATACCAGCACCGCCTCCTGCTAAGCTAGTATATGCATTGTCCGCAGGCAATTTAATATCATTCAATTCAAATGCACCCGCTAATATTTTATCCACTATGCCATTAACAGGCATAACTGCAGGCCAGGTAGTGGAAGGTTTAGATTTTAGGCCCGCTACAGGCCAGTTATATGCTTTAGGCTATAATACCACCAGCGGACAAGCACAAGTCTACACCATAAATATCGCTACAGGTGTTGCAACGCCGGTAGGTGGAACAGTTTCATTAGCTGCCGGAATGAGTAATCTTTCTGCTGATTTCAATCCTACAGTAGATAGAATACGAGTTATAAGCAGTACCGGTCAGAATTATAGGCTTAACCCAGTTGACGGAACTTTAGCCGCTACCGACACTCCTTTAAGTTATGCTCCAGGCGATGTACGCGCAGTTGTTCAGCCACAGGTATATACGGTTGCGTATACGAACAACCTGGCAAGTGCAACTACTACCTTATTATATTACTACGATTTCAATTTAGATCAATTGGCCACCACACTTCCACCAACTTCACCTAACGCAGGCACTTTGAATACTGTAGGCTTTTCGGGACTTGTAACCATGAATGGAACAGGGCTTGATCTGGATATTACCACAAACATGTCTACAGGTGTAAACACTGCTTTTCTTTCTGCAAATATTTCGGATACCGCCAGCAATTTTTATGTAGTTGATCTTACTACCGGCGAAGCAAGACTAATAGGAACTATTGGCGGAAGAGCAGTTATTACAGAAATGGCCGTAAGTATGACGGATGTTACTTTGCCGATTACATTGCTGGATTTTGCAGCTAAAAAAGCAGGACTTACAAGCGAATTATCATGGACAACAAATAATGAATTAAATAACCTTTATTTCATCATTGAAAAGAGTGCCAACGGAAGTACATTTACTTCCCTCGACAAAGTAACCTCTAAAGCAAATAACGGAAACAGCAACCTTCCATTAACTTATACCTATACTGATGTAGCTCCTCTAAAAGGTATCAACTACTACCGTTTATACCAGGTTGATAAAGACGGCAATAAAAAATTTAGCCAGATACTACGCGTTAATTTTGATGGAATAACTGGCATGAGAATTTACCCGAACCCCGTTAAAAATCAATTGATCATTACGGGATTTCTTCAGACAGCTGCCGATCTTCAGATTAAGATCACAGATGTAAGTGGCAAAACAGTTACAACAGGTAAGTACAGAAAACAGGCTGGCGAATGGAATGTACAAATGAATGTAACAGGTTTTTCAACCGGCATGTATTATGTGCAGGTGATAAATGGCAGATCTGTAATATTTACTCAGTCATTATACAAAGATTAAAGTATTCTCCCTTCAATTACTATGGCCTCCTTCGTGGAGGCCATTTTGTTTAGTTAACTGAAAGGATATGTTTTTGGGCTCATATAATGGAAGTTACCCAGACAAAGTTCAATTTCAATAAATGTCTCTAACAATTCTGTTGAGTACCTGTTCTTTTTCAATAAAGCGTTGCAGAAGCACTATTTGATTTTTTGCTCTCATCAGGTTATGCCCCTCGTATTTCGATCCATAATAAGCATCATTATTTAAATAATCGGTAAGAAAACGTATAGCCTGCATATAAATCAAAAATTTACCTGCATATACGAAATGGGCTTTTTCTGTTTCGCTCAGTTTATCTCTCATCTTATTTAAATAACCATCTGCAATAGCTTTAAAATACTCATCCCTTACCTTTATTTTATCAAAATCACTTTCCTCTTCAGTAACAGGCGAAAGATAGGTACGCATCATATCTCCCACATCGCTTATAAAATAGCCTGGCATAACAGTATCAAGGTCAATAACACAAGCGCCCTTATTTTCAGCGTTAAACAGCACATTGCTGATCTTTGTGTCGTGATGCATAACCCTTAATTTAAACCCGGGATTTACTTTTATTGCCTCAAATACTTCAACAATAAAAGTCTGGTCCAATAAATATTTGATATCGGTTTGCGCTTTTTCAATTCGTTCTTTGTTTCCATTTTTTAGGGCCTTTCCGAACTGAGAAAACCGGAGTGAAAGATTATGAAAATCGGGTATAGTGATTTTGAGAGAACGTACATTGAAGTTGGATAATAAAGAGGTAAATAATGCAAACTGGTTTGCAGCTTCAAAAGCGTGTGCGTATGTGTTTACAACATCAATGGAATAAGAATTTTTTAAGAAAGGAAAGACCCTGAAATAACCTTCTTCATCTTGATGCATCTCAGTGCGGGCAACGGTTTTTACAGGAGCAATAAAGAGATACTCCGGATTCTTTTTTTGCAAATAATCGGCAATATTCTTAATGTTGGCTGCAATGTTTTCGGGCTGTTTAAAAACATTTGTGTTTATCCGTTGAAGTATATAAACATCGTTCGAATGATCAGAAGAAATTTTCCATGTATGATTGATTAACCCGTTGCCAAAAGGTTTTATAATATATTTTGCAGGATCGAAGTTGTATGCCTCTAACACCCGGTCAAGCATCATTTTTAATTTAAAGTTTTTTCAGTAAAAACAATTTGATTGTTATTTTCTTAAACCCGTAATTCGGTTTTAGGCATAAGACTGAATTGAAAGCACTGCCACCTAAACGTCGAGTAACAGGTTTTGAACCTTACCTTCTTACTGTACTGCTACCGGCACAAGTAAGTCTTGTAATAAGGTTACTACCGGACAACTGTAAAGTTTCTATTCAGGTACTTCGTAGAGTTGCCCCAGCAGTAAAATGAAGGAAGGTAATATTTAGCTGTTGCTAAAACTGTTTCTATCAACCGTCTTGTGTATATATTCTTATTAATACGCAAGCTTCTTATACCGCAGCAGTTTTTTAAACTCAAAACTCAAAATTCAAAACTAAAAACCCGAAACCCGAAGCTTGACACTTTCTTTCACCAATTAAATTCCACACTCTTCTTTAAATCGGCGTTAAGGCTTTCAATAACAGGGCATGTCATTGCAGCTCTTTCTAAAATTGTTTTTTGTTTTTCGTCTATTGTAAGGGTACCAGGAAAGTTAAAAATAACCTTTATTTCACCGATCCTTCTGGGGTCTGCCACCATAATTTTTGTCACATCTATCTTTGTTCCTTCAAGATCAACATTCATATCTCTGGCCTTGATTCCCATGATAGTAAGCATACAATTGCCAAGTGCAGTAGCTACAAGATCGCTGGGTGAAAAGCGTTCACCTTTTCCCTGGTTATCGGTGGGTGCATCTGTTTCAATAACAGTTCCGCTTTGCAGGTGGGTGGCAACTGTTCTTAAATTTCCCTCGTATGTTATCTGTGAAGTCATGGATCGTATTTTTGCCTTAAATTTACAAGTAACAAATTAAATAACGTGAAGAAGATATTTTTAATGTCCTTTTGCATTGCGGCTACTACTACTTTTACTTTCGCTCAGAAAAAAGATGTTCGCCAGCAAAAGAAGGAACAAAAAAAGGAACGCATCAACCAGTTGATTAAACAGGAAGAAGAAGGTGCTATTATTTACCAAAAACAAAGTGTTTTTGGTTTAAAACTATATACTGATGGGTATGCTGCTTTTTACGAATTAGGCAGTTTGAAAACTCCGGAAAAAACTAACTTATACAGTATTGAAATTGGTGAGCGTAAGCATCCTAAAGAAGAAAAGCTTACCCGTGGTAATGGTTATGGTTTTGCTATAGGCAATCCTTACATATACGGAAAGATCAATAACTTCTACTATGTAAAACTTGGTTTAGGCCAACAACGTTTAATTGGGGGAAAAGGCAATAAAAACGGTGTAGCAGTATCCGCTTTATATGGCGGAGGGGTAACTGCAGGGCTTTTAAAACCGTATTATATCAGCTACTCCGATCCGGTGACCAGTCAGCGTAAAGACATAAAGTTTGCTAATAATGACAGTGCTTTTCTTGAAGCAAGAAGCATTATCGGAGCTTCCGGTTTAGGTAAAGGTTTCAATGAAATAAAACTTTCTCCCGGGGTATTTGCAAAAGGAGGTTTACGATTTGATTATGGCCGTTATAACGAAACTGTAACTGCGATAGAGGTGGGCTTAAACGTAGAACTGTACTCCAAAAAAATTCCACTTATGTTATTAAACAAACAAAAGCAATTATTTTTTAATGCATATGCGGCTATAGATTTTGGCCGAAGAAAGTAATTATTTTTAAACGGTTTCCAGAACTTCCTTTTAATCAACAATTTTTCTTTAAATCCCCCTTTAGGGGTTAGGGGTTAAATTTCCATGCAAGAATTACCGGTAGTAACAATGATTGACGCAAATACCACTAAAATAAAAAAGCCCGATTGGCTTAGGGTAAAGCTGCCTATTGGTGAAAGTTATAAACACGTTCGTGGCCTGGTAGATACACATAAACTTCATACAATTTGCGAAAGCGGCAATTGCCCTAATATGGGTGAATGCTGGGGCGAAGGCACTGCAACTTTTATGATATTAGGAAATACCTGTACACGCAGTTGCGGCTTTTGTGCAGTTGCAACGGGCCGCCCTGATCCTGTTGACTGGGATGAACCACAGCGTGTAGCCGAAGCTATTTATCTTATGAAGGTTAAGCATGCGGTATTAACAAGTGTTGACAGGGATGAGTTGAAAGATGGCGGCTCTGTAATTTGGTATAACACTATTAAAGCGGTTAAAGCGCTAAATACTAATACTACATTAGAAACTTTGATCCCTGATTTTAAAGGATACACCGATCAGATTCAAAGAATAATTGATGCCGCCCCGGAAGTGGTAAGCCACAATATGGAAACAGTTGAAAGGTTATCCCGGCAGGTTCGTATACAGGCTAAATACCGTCGAAGTTTAGAAGTGTTGCGTACTTTAAAGCAAGGCGGAATGAGAACAAAGACAGGTATCATGCTTGGTCTCGGTGAAAAGAAGGAAGAACTTATTCAAAGCATGGAAGACCTTGCATCGGTAGGTGTTGATGTACTAACGTTGGGTCAATACCTGCAACCAACAAAAAAGCACTTACCTGTTCATCGTTTTGTTCACCCCGATGAGTTTAAGGAACTCCGTGAAATAGGGTATGAGTTAGGGTTTGATTATGTTGAAAGCGGCCCATTAGTCAGGTCTTCATATCATAGCGAGCGGCATGTATTTAAGGGCTACGGCCGAAAGATTTATGAGCAGGAGAAAAGTATGATGCTTGCATAATAAACAAACAACTTCCCATTTGAAAGAACCGCAATATCAAAAGTTGCGGTTTTTTTTGTTAGGTAGATATTAGGATGTTGATAACGAATTAGCGCTCTTCACTTATTCACAACCGTAGATTCTTAGTGGAAAAAAAGTAAGTTTTGTTAATACTTTTTTAGCTATGAAGGAAAAGTACTTTATTTTCTTTCTGGCATATTTTTTACTAACCCTTCGAAACAAGTTGTTTATGAAAGTACCTGGAATAAGAATTATTTTATTTGCTTTAGGTTCATTAGTTGTATTAACGAACTGCGACAAAAAAAATCTTGAACCTGTTACGCAATTAAAAATACGATTAACAGACTTTCCTGTTAATGCCCAGGAAGTGAATGTTCATATTAAAGAAGTGAGGGTTAAGTTTGCTAACGATACAACAGAAACAACATTAAATACTAAAGAAGCTATCTATAATCTGCTGGATTACCAGGATGGAAAAGATACTGTGATAGCCCAGGGTAATCTCTCTGCAACCAATACAGTTAGAGAATTACGGGTTATATTAGGAGACAGTAATACTCTTAAAATAAATAATGAAGTTTATCACCTAAATATCCCGGTTAGCCTGCGAAGTGGTACAAAAATTATTATAGATAAAAAGCTGAACAAAAGTATTGAAAGCGTAGTACTTGATTTTGATGCAGGCTTATCAGTAGTAGAATTAGGGAAGGGTAATTATCAACTTAATCCTGTTATCAAATTAAAATAAAGTCGGCAATAATCTTTCTCTCCTTATAAAACTTCTGAATATTCTTTACCCGAGTTTTTAGTTCAGTCTTCCTTCTTTCAAATAATCCTGTTCCTGCAATTCAATTCCCTGCTCATTATTTTTATCACGGATGCGATTAATTATCTGAGTGGTAGCATGCTCTTCTTTGTAGGGAACAATCTTAACCTCGCAATTCAATCTCTTTAGTAAGGCTGCTTCGGGAATTGTGTTCTCTGTATAGTTACCGCCTTTTACAAACACATCAGGATGCACTGCTTTAATCAGTTGCACAGGGCTTTCTTCTTCAAAGGAGATTAAGTAATTAACACTTTGTAAACCGGCAAGAACAGTAAGCCTGTCTTCAAGACTATTGATCGGTCTTTCAGGGCCTTTTAATTTGCGAATGCTTTCATCACTGTTTACCCCAACAATTAATACGTCACCTGCTTCACGTGCTTTATTTAATATAGATATATGCCCTTTATGAAGAAGATCAAAACCGCCGTTTGTAAATACAATCTTTTTACCGTTCTTTCTTAATTCTTTTACGATGGTTGAAAGTTCTGTAGTACTTGTAATATATTTCGGGACGGTGTTGAAATAAGATTTCAGCTCCTGATTTGTACAACCTACTGTTCCATCTTTTTTTACCACCACTGCTGCTGCCGCAGAAGCAATTTCAGCAGCAATGAAGCTTTCGGCCTTCAAAGCAAGACCCATTGTGAGCGCACTTATAAAAGTATCGCCGGCACCTATAGAATTTTTATTATCCTGGGGCACACTTAAAATACGATAGGGTTTTTTGCCTTCTTCTAACAGCAAAACTCCATCAACATCAAGCGTAACAGCTACCTTTTGTGCCCCTGTTATTAAATGAAGCTCTTTACCAAATTGCATAATCTGCTGTGGACGATTTTGTGCAGCCTTTTCTATTCCCAGCAACTTTATTGTCTCCTCATAATTTGGCTTTACTGCAAGTGGCTCGAGCAATTTGTATCTTTTTAAATCGTGTGCATCAACTACTACAGGTGTATGCTGTGCTGCTGCAATCTTTTTAATCTTTAAAATAAAAGGGTCGGTAATAATACCATAACCATAATCTGAAAGAATGATGGCATCAAGTTGTGGAAGTAATTCAGCTACTTTATTTATCATTTCATTTTCACATGACTTACTTATTTCTGTTGTGGTTCCTTCATCAATTCGCATCAATATTTGCGAAGAAGACGTTATCCTTTTTTTTGCAATAGTAACTCTCGATTTATCCCTTAGAATATATTCTGTTTGAACTTTGTTTTTCTTTAAAATTTCTATCAGCTCCTTTGAAGTCGCATCTTTACCAAGCACCGTCAAATAAGTGGAAGTTGCACCAAGAGTTGCGACATTTATAGCAGTGTTGGCAGCTCCCCCGCATTGGTGTTCCTGGTCATCTACATTAAACACTAAAACAGGAGCTTCTCTGCAAACCCGGTCTGGGTTTCCCTTTACATAGGTATCTAAAATAGCATCGCCAATAACAAGGATTTTAAGTTTCTTAAAATCTTCTATCAGGCTTATTAGTTCTTCTTTCATTTACTAAAGTCATTAGGTCATTCTTTAATGGGTTATTAGGTTCGACAACAGGTTGTTATAACTCCCCTTTAGTGGTTGGCAGCTTATGGCCAGGATGTTTCTTTCATAGGCACCACCATTACCTCCGGTATTACTGAAGCTTCGGGCATGCTGAGTACAAACTTTATTGTTTCTGCTACATTCTTTGGATCCTGAAGAACATCTAACGGAGTATCGGGAAAACGCTCTAATATAAATGGCGTTTGCATACCGCCGGCAACAACTGCAGTTACTTTAATATTATCCTTTCTAAGTTCGCTGTGAAGTGCATGACTTAATCCTAACAAACCCCATTTACTGGCGTGGTATGCAGAAGCATTGGGCCATGCTCTTTTAGAAGCGGTAGATGCTATGTTTACAATATGACCCTTACCGTTTTGTTTAAAGTGACTGTAAATTGCTTTTGAAACATTGAAAGGCCCAACAAGATTTACATTAATTACCTGGCTGAACTGGTCGTTACTTATTTCGTCAATAGCCATAGTATAATCAATACCCGCATTATTTATTACCGCATCTATTCGTCCGTGTTTATCTATTATTTGTGTCATAACCTGTTCAACATTGCTTACATCGGCTACGTTCATTTGAAAACCTTCAATTTGACCGCCCTTGCCTTTAATTTCCTCGGTAATTTTTGTAAGGTTTTCAGGTTTAACATCTACCGGAATAACAATGGCTCCATCTTCAGCTAATGTTCTGCAAATTGCTGCACCTAACCCTTGTCCGCCGCCTGTTACTACAATAATCTTTCCATTTACATTGTTCATAATATCCTTTTGGTTTTGATTTTTTAATTCTTTTTTCAATTTTATATTAAGCTACTTTGTTTACCTGGTAATTTGAATCTGCTCTGCGCATCACCATGCCTGCAAATGTTTCCATCCATTCTTTTTTAAACCGTTCTATATTAAATTTTTCCAAAGCAGTTTCCTTAGCTCCGTATCCAAGTTCCATTGCTTTCCCGGGATTAAGCAAGAGCATTTTCATTTTTTTAATTAAGTAATCTACACTGGTATGTACAAAACCCGAATAGTCATTTTCAACCGTAACCACCATTTCAGTTGTTGCTAATCCCACTACCGGTACACCGGTCATCATGGCCTCACAGACTGATAAGCCCAAACTGGTATATCTTATAGGATTGAAGAAGAAGCGATACCTGGAAATGAAAGCAGGAAGCTCACGGTTATTTATTTCACCAAGGCCACCGGCATCTTCCGAAAACATGCCTACGATATCTAAAGGTACCTGCTCTCTTACTTCTTGAAAAACATCGTAACCAAGTCGTCTGCCTCTTTTTACAATACCATTTATAACAACAATTCCCTTTTCCAGTTCGCCTGTATATTTTATGTACGGGTCAACCATTACTCCATGGTGAATAACTTTTGAAGGAGTTTGATTATTATCCCACATAAGATCATTAAAATCAGTGACATGAACCAGTAACGTTTCAGGATCATCAACTACATGTCTTGTATCCGTTGGTACTTCGCGGGGTGGATCATGCTCCAGGTAGATCTTTGGTAAAGCCCTTTGTTCTTCTGTTAATATATTGTACTGATCTTCCAAATAATTTTTCTTCGATTGAAAAAGGATGCAATCGAAATGGAGATCTTTTACATCTTCTGCAGCCACATCAATCACATTATCGCCCCATGGAAAACCAGGTGTACGGCCGCCATAGCCCTCTTCAGTGCTGTCCTTTTTTGGCAGGTAAAAAGTGCAGGGTGTTTGAGTGAGATAGTACAAATAACTTCCGTGAATATGCCATGTTAATACTCGTAATGCTTTCATGCCCCTAACCCCTAAAGGTGTTTTTGTTTTTTAGTTAAGCCCTAACCCCTAAAGGGGAATTATGGATATTTATTTTTTGTTTATGAACCCTGTTTCCCTGCTAACCAACCCATTTCATACTCCCCTCTAAGGGCCGGGAGTAAACTCTCCACTGCTTCCATTACAGCAACAACCGTAATATCC
>MWYU01000208.1 GCA_002050375.1 Chitinophagales bacterium 62-2 | reverse complement strand
CCTTATGCCCGGTTGAAAGCATGATCATTTCATGGGTATGACGATCAATCAGGTAAAGCTTCGTGAGAAATCATCTCCCACTGCCCACCTGCCATCAGGCGAAGCGCTAACATGCCAAAGACCGCTTCCGCCGGGTGTTTGGCCGGCAATGGTCATCTCTCTTGTCCTTAAGTTAACAATGGCCAATCCTGTTGGTTTCTCACGTGTTCCTGAAGGTCCCCATGCAGTTTCCTGTCCGGGGTTTGCTCCGCTAACCGCTGTTCCGGGAGCTACAATACCGGTGTTGTTAGTACCCGGGATTTTTCTGTGACCCATAATAGCTATAGCAACTTCATCCTTTGCGGTAACAGCTTCGTGCGTTACCCACTCATATTCGGCTTCGGGATATAAGGGACGCAAACCGGTTCCATCAGACATCACCGTCCATGTACGTTGTGGCGATTTACCGCCGGTCTCCCAACAAAAAACAATCTCTCCCGGCACCCATTAGCGATGTGTTGGTGAAGAACACAACTCAGGCGTAAGGCTTTTGTTGCCTTGCAGGTTTGTACTGGCATAGGTTTTTAGCAAAGCCGTTGTTAAGTCTTTCGACCAACAACTATAGCATCGTTGGTCAGCTCATTCCTGTGTTGGTGAAGAACACTAACACAGGCGTAATCATGCGTGAAGGCATTGCATTGGCCATAATTGTTGAGCAAATAGTAATGAGTAAAACGCCGAAAATATTTTGTTGACAGAAGATCGTAAAACTTATACCTATTTCCATTGTTTATCTGCGAACTGTAAATACTGCTGCCAATCGTATAATGTTACATCATGCCTGCCCCCACGAATATGATAACGTACGGTATTACCAACAGGCTGATGTAAAGCAGGCATGCTACCTGCATCAATTCCCTGCTTACCAAATAAAGCCCATACACGGCTTGCTTCTTTGGCGCTTAAAAATTCACCTTTAGGATCAGACCATGTATCACCTTCTGCGCTTGCAACATACAATGGCCGTGGCGCCGTTAACGATAACAACATGTGTCCATCTATCGGTAATGCATTTGTATTACCTCCGAATGTTTTGTACTTCGCAACAAACCAATGAGGAAATCTTTCGGTGATGAGTTTTACTGTTTCGCCATACCATCTTTTAGACAGTGCAGCCCCACCTTCGCCGGATTCATTTGATATTACCAGAGCAAAACGAGGATCGGAAGCTGCGGCCCATAAAGCAGCCTTACCTAATCTTGAATGACCTATAAGAGCCACTTTACCTGCATCAATATCTTTATCTTTTTGCAGGTAATCATAAATCTTGCTTAAGCCATAAGCCCATGCTCCAATTGCACTCCATTCTTCGGGTTGCATGTTTAAAACATCTTTTAATGTAGTCCGAATACCCGTCTTCCATCCATCGGGATTATCAGGTTCAATGTCGGCATAGTAAGCAGTTGCGACAGCATAACCATGAGAAAGTATTTCTTTCACCTGCCATTGAGAAGATTCAACACCACGCGAAGAATCAGTAGCCCTGTTATTTATTGCACCCTTTGCTTTTGCAGGCAGCCAGCTTGTTGAAAGCAGTATTCCATTATCTGGTTGAATAGCATGGTTACCTGTAAAATTATATCCTACAAAAACAGGAACAGGCTTTTTTGTATTGTTAGGCAAATACATGAGCACATCAGTGAAAACTGTTGTATCTGTTGGATGTAAATAAATTCTTACCTGCTTACGGGTTGCGGTAGCTTGTAATGCACCATTGTCTGTTTCTAACAGACGATACCTTATTGCAACCTTTTTTGCCGGATACCTGCCAAACTGATTTTCTTCGTATAAATGATAGATGTGAGGCCTTTGAATTTTATTCCACTCCTGCGAGGTGTTCACCTCTTTGCCGTTAGGCATCTTTAAAACATCAGGCAAAGTATAAGGAGGAACTTTAGCTTCATCAAGATTCGATGCAGGTGTTTGTGAAAAACAATTGTAACAACAAAGCATACCTAGAATAAGAGTACTTATTGTTCTAATTGATGTCTTATGGCTTATTGGGCTTCTCATATAATTTTAGATTTAACTATCTCAATTTACTTAATACTTATTTCTATCGTATCACTTTTTCACTGCGTAAGTAATATAGCCGCTTTGCGACTTTGTGTTCTTCTTATTGGTTCAATTGTTTCAATAGCATCCCTTTCAGAACAGAAGTTTGACGCAAGAAAAGCGTAATAGTAATCCTTCTGCCGTAACCAAAAGAATTACCCCAAAAAAACTTACCAATCCATTTTCAATAATGATACGCCTTGCCTTGGTAACACCAGGTTTACCGTTGCTTTACCACCGGTTATTTTTACTTTTTCCGGCTTGCCTATTGTTGCTAACTGGCCTGCTTTTTCCAATGAAGCGATTTGTTCTTTCGTTGGTTGTTGTGGTGAACCCATCTTCTTCCATACCTCATACGAATTACTGTGTTCATTATCTATCCTGTAGTGGGTAAGTATAATTGATTGGGCAGGCAAGCCATTAACGTTTACTTCAACAGGTGTTGCCGGTGCCTGCACGTCATCATCATGATAATTCCAGAGCATTACTGCTGCCGACTTTTTATCTTTTGAAGCAAGGGCGCCAATATCCGTTTGCCTTCTTACGCTTGAATCGACCATTGTTCTTAGAGCATACATTTTATTTCCGCTTACATCAACCCTTTTTCCTTTCATTTTACCAAACATTCTAAACACGTTCAGCACGGGTTTATCTACGCCGTTGGTAGCTAAATCTCTAAAGCCATAGAACCAGGGCTGGTCCTCAAACTCGAATGCCCAGGTAACAGCGCCTTTAAAATTGACTTTGTAATAATCGGCCAACGCATACTTCCGGGCGAAAGATGCGGCGGTATAACTT
>MWYU01000200.1 GCA_002050375.1 Chitinophagales bacterium 62-2 | reverse complement strand
TCTCAATACTGCATCCAATGCACTAACATCATTGGTATTCTTTCCTGAAATAACATCTAATGCCGTTTGTGGTACCCGTATACCCCATGCTGCAGGATCGCCGGACACGTTGTTTCCCATATCAAGGTTCCTGTTTCTTATGGAATTATAATAATATTCGGCCTGCTGCGCTGCGTTCAAAAACTCCGGCTTCTTTATTACCTCCTGCTGACCATAATAAGTATCGAAATTTATTCTTGCTTTACCTGTAGTTCCCCTTTTAGTATTAATGATAACAACACCGTTTGATCCGCGTGATCCGTAAATAGCAGTAGCCGAAGCATCTTTTAATATGTCTAAACTTTCAATATCATTCGGGTTTAGGGTTTGAATATTATCTGTTGGAAATCCATCAACAACATACAAAGGATCAACACCTGCTGAGATACTGCCGATACCCCTTATTCTTATTTGCGGCGCAGAACCTGGTTGCCCGTCTGAAAACTTTACCTGGACACCCGCTGCTCTTCCGGATAAGGCTTGTTCAATACGCGTTACCGGTATGTCTTTAATATCTTTACTTCCTATTGAAGCAACGGAACCTGTTAAGTCTTTTCTTCTTTGCGTACCATAACCCACTACTACTACCTGGTCTAAGGTTGCAGAAGACTCTTTCATTTTAATAACAAGGGATAAAGAGGAGTTATCTTTAATGTTGTAGCCACTTAGGGTTTGATTTTCGAAACCAACATTAGAGAAAGTAAAACTATAAGGCCCGCCGGAAGATATGGCCGAAAAGGTGAATATGCCCGAGCTATCTGTACTTGTTCCAACTGTAAAATTGGTCTTC
Organism: Chitinophagales bacterium 62-2; assembly: GCA_002050375.1. Classification (GTDB taxonomy): domain Bacteria; phylum Bacteroidota; class Bacteroidia; order Chitinophagales; family Chitinophagaceae; genus Segetibacter. The sequence goes on along the minus strand of MWYU01000200.1, from coordinate 2,064 downwards.
GTATTTCTTACTAGAACGGAAACTCCACCAATAGGATCACCATTATTGTTTGTAACAACTCCTTTCACTGAGCTCGATCTTTGTTGGGCATGTAAAGCAGAAGCATGTAAGATGAAAACAATAAACACAAGGGCATAACAGGTAAGCCCGGACTTAAGTAGATGAAATCTCATAATGACAGCAGTTTTAGTATAGGTTGAAATAATTAGTATTTACTCTCTATTTATAGTATACGGGTAAAGAATGATTTACCCCTACATAAAGAAAAAATTTATTTAAAGTAAGCATGTTTGAAATAATCAATCACTAAAGAATTCAAATATCAATGAGTGGTGTCCATCTAACGAGTATAGTTATACAGTTCTTTAAGGCAGGAAAACGAAATATTGCATTAAGGCCGGCGCCCTAAATCAGCTTCGATATTCTTAAGCTACATTTCGAATTTTAACTCATAATGTTCAACTGCTGGAGGCGTATCAAAATACGAACCTATAAGTGCCCTCCACTGATGAAAATCATCCGATTTCCTAAACCCTTCCATGTGATCTTCTAATGTTCGCCACCGTACCAGCAAAAGGTATCTCTTGTTGTTTTCCAAACAATGTTGCAACTGATGACTGATATAACCGTTCGCCTTGCTAATAATGAGTTGTGCCTGACCAAAACTTTTTTCAAAATCTGCTTGTGTGCCTTCCTTTATGTTTAATACCGCTGCTTCTAAAATCATATAATTGGTTTAAAAATGGTTTGATCTTAATTGAGACCCGAATAACAATTCATGGAACTACCAATCCTTTACAACCTTATGCGTTTTAACGTAATCAGGATCAATCTTAATTCCTAAGCCTGGACCGGTGGGCACCTTAAGCACCCCATCATAACTGACGATCGGGTCCCCTGAGGTATATTCAATCGGGATCAAATTTCCGTTTGCGTCCCTGGTAGAAAATGTATCAAACTCCTGGTATTTATAAGGATTACTGCAAGCCGAAACGAGGTGCAACATATAGAGGTATCCCAACCCGTATTGGGTAATATGAGGACATATAGTTTTATTGAATGCTGCTGCCATACGAGCTACTTTAATAGAACGTATCATGCCTCCAAAATAGAGCTGATCGGGCTGTACGATATCGATGGCGTCGTGGGCAATAAGCCATCGGAATGTACTGAGGTGGCCTTCAGATTCGCCGGTAGAGATCGGGATTTTAAGCCCATTTTTTACTTCTTTAAGTTCATCGTACCAGCCAAAGGGAACCATCTCCTCCCACCACGAATAGTTGTACTCCTCCAAAATTTTACCCATGCGAATACCACCTTCTGCAGTAAATTTATTATTACCATCACATCCCAGATCTATTTTATCCCCAAACATTTTACGTGCCGCCTTAATGAGTTTTTCATTTCCTGCTTTGCTATCTTTATCAAGATCTCCCGCCAGGCCAACTCTCATTTTGATCGCTTTTGCTTTAGTTTCTAATAGATCCTTTTTTACAATTTCCAGCGACTGCTCGGGTGGTAGTGACAGCAATTCAGGCATTCGGCTACCCTGGTAAACAGTGATCATAGGGTTGCGGATTTCTCCAATCAGCGCGCCAATTGGTTTTTTAACCGTGTTACCTAACATATCGAGGATAGCAATTTCTACCGTAGCAAGTGCGATATTATATGGGACACCGCCGCCTTTGCCATTGTCGCCAGGAATCATATTATCTAAATCGCGCACATCTTTGCCGATAAAACCTTCTATTAAACCTTTGTAAACCGGCCAATTTCTAACGCTTTGTCCGCCACCACCTGTTGGATTTAACCCCGTGTGACCAACAGACATACCTTCCGCCCCATCTTTCGAACGCACTCTAACCAAAAAATTTTCCCTGTCGCGGAGCAATTCGATAGTATCTATGATAACAGGGGAAGTAAAAAGTTGCTTTTTAAAAACAGGTTGCTTAGCTATTTCATCTAATGTTTTATACCTCGTATTTAATGCAGTGTCCGGTTTAAACTTTGATCCTGCCCGAGATGTTTCCGGCAAGGCAGCACCTAAACCGGTTACAAAAGCTG
>MWYU01000286.1 GCA_002050375.1 Chitinophagales bacterium 62-2 | reverse complement strand
TTGTTTGTCAATTCTGCTGTCCATAAACTCATAACTAAACTGCCTGCGTGATGGAATAGCTTTGAATTCATTCTGCAATTGGGTGACGATTTCATTTGTATGACGGGGGTCTATCCGTACACTCAGGTAAGTGTAACCGAGTTGTTGCTCATCACCATAATGGTGCAGCAAAGGTTCTACATTACGGGTAAGGTCGAGGTAATGAAAATCTTCCATGACGCCTACCACAGTTAATGTTTCATCACCGCCCCGCGACTTGATTTGTTTACCCACAGCATGTTCCCATCCAAGGGCTTTCATTGCAGTTCTATTAATAATAACATTGTTGTGCTCATTCTTTTCAGGAACATTATTAAAGTTCCTTCCTTCTATAAGCGGTATTGCATATGTGGGTATTAAACCTGCATCTGTAACGGCATGCCGCATGCTTATTTCCGTATTTGAAGAAGCATCATAAAAAGTATTGAAATTATTCTGGTAAGCTGTGGGAATAACATCGCTTGTAGATATGTCTTTTATGTAAGGGTTGCTCCGCAGCTTATTCAACATTGCATCAAAGCGGGCATGTGCTGACTCCTCGTTCCTGTACGCAAGGTTAATGGGCATTACCAATACATCTTCTTTATCAAAACCAAGCGTGGCACTTTTCATATGATTGAGTTGCTTGCTAAGGATAAAGGTTACACCTATGAATGTGATGGCCAGTACAAACTGTATCGTTATAAAAATATTTCTGGCATATTGCTTTTTATTAGTTGCTGAAATTTTTCCTTTTATTACATCTGTTACTTTAAGCGATGTAAGATGAAAGGCAGGATAGCTGGCTGCAATTATTACAATAAGTAAACTTCCTGCAATAAACCAAAGCGCAAGTGGATAATCATGATTCATGCTTGGAACTACAGTTCCGAATTTGCTTTCAACTATTGTGTTGATTTGTGGCAGCAACAAATAATTAAACAATACAAACGCAAGACATAACGAGGCAAAAACAATTAACCCGTTCTCGATGCAGAACTGCAAAATAATTTGTCGTTTGCTGCTTCCTAACATCTTTTTAACCGCTACCTCTTTTGCCCTGCTAAACATAGTGGCTGCATTAAGGTTAATGAGGTTTGCAATCATGATAAGCAGTATAAAAGCAATTGTTCCCACTTGTCCTTTGATAATAACCTGTACAATATCGCCTGCTTCATTCTTCACAAAGTCTTTGTAAGGCGAAAGCGTTAGTTCATTCTTTCTCTTATCAGGATGGAAGAATGTAGTTGCCAGGCGGTTCATCTGGCCATTTATTTTCGTTATACCAGCGCCGGGTTTTATTAGCAAATAGTTTTCGGCAAATGAGTTATACCAGTTGGCTGATTCCCTAAAATCTTTGTTGTCATTTAATAATGCGGTAGTCAGTAATACTTCAGGCCGCAACGTAGTATTGCCCGGAATGCTTTTCAATACGCCGGTTACAGTAAGCTGGGTGCTGTCATCTGCACGAATAACTTTTCCAAGTGCATTTTCTTTACCGAATAATTTTTGAGCCATTTCATTGCTTAGAACAACACTTCTTTTATCGTAGAAAGCGGTTGCAGCATTACCATATTCAAGCGGGTAAGTAAAAACTTTAAAGAATGCGGTATCTACATACCATGTGCTTTCCTGGAATTCCTTACTTCCATTTTTTAGCCAGGGCCAATTCCAGCTTTGTATGTGTGTAGCTGCTTCAACTTCAGGACAAGATTTTAAAACTTCATCTAAAAAAGGAAAGGGTGTTTGTTTAAAAACTTTGCCGTCGGCGCTTTTAGCCCTTATATAATACATGCGTTCTTGGTTATCAAACTGGCTGTTTACAGTGATAAACTGGTAGAGCATAAAGGCAAGCACCATTATACTTGATAAACCCAATGACAAGCCAATTAGATTAATTACAGAAAAGCTTTTGTACTGCACCAGGTTTCTATAAGCGATTTTGAAATAATTTTTAAGCATTGTTTTATGTTTTCAAATGTTGATATAATTTTCAATTGTACAAAAGTGCGACGCAACAAAAGCATCATTCTTATTCTATTGTTAGGCTCAAAAAAATATTCTTCTCCTTAATGACTTGTTGACCAAATAATTTAATAACTTTTCTATTCTGTTCGTAAACTCTTCACAGGGTTTGAAAGAGCGGTTTTTATAGCCTGGTAACATAGGGTAAGTAATGCAATTATTAGTGTTGCAATACCTGCTACTGCAAACATCCACCATTGTATATCTATCCTATACGTAAAGTCCTCCAGCCATTTATTAGACATATACCATGCAATTGGGAAAGCAATAATGCAGGCAAGCAGGATGAGGCGGAGAAAATCTTTGGTTAATAATGTAACCAGGTCTGCTATAGTTGCCCCTAATACTTTCCTAATGCCGATTTCTTTTGTACGCTTCACTAATTCAAATGCGCTTAATGCAAATAAGCCGAGGCATGCAAGTAAAATTGCAACAGATGAGAAGGTGCTGAAAACACCTGCTGTTATTTGTTCTGCCTTGTATAATGACTCATAATCTTCATCTAAGAAATGATATTCGAAAGGACGATGAGTAATGCGTTGCTTCCAGGTGTTTTGCAATTGTTGGATTGTTGAAGTGACATTTTGCCCGGAGATTTTTACAAACAT
>MWYU01000350.1 GCA_002050375.1 Chitinophagales bacterium 62-2 | reverse complement strand
GATAAGAGGTTTGTTTGCTACTCTGTAGAAAAAGTACTGAAAGCTGTTCAACATTTATAAGGCGCTTAATTAGCTTGATTTAGAAATATTGTCCATCTACCCGTTGTTTCTAACTGTTCCAAAAGCTGGGGTGTTCAAGGTCTTAGCGTAGAATACTGTTTTAGGCGTTGCCTCCCTATTCCCGCTGCTAAGTACAGTCAAACTTCCTGTTACTTTAATTTTGGTTTTTCCCGGGCAGTAAGCCTAAGGATCATGTCCGGTTTGTTTAATAGCACATAAAGGCTCCCATCGGGGCTTGTCTTAATATCTCTTACCCGGCCATACCCTTTTAGAATTAACTCCTGCTTAATCACTTTGTTATTTACAATAACAAGCCTTCGCAATTCTTCAAACGCAAGGGCTCCTATCAGTAAATTATTTTTCCATTTGGCAAAAAGCGGGCTCGTTATAAACTCTGCCGGACATACTGCAATGGATGGAGTCCATTGCACAACAGGTTGTTCCATACCTTCCTGTTCTGTTTTCTCTGAAACAGTTTTGCCACTATAATCTATACCATATGTAATAAGAGGCCAACCATAGTTTGCACCCTTTTTTAAGATGTTTAACTCGTCGCCGCCCCTGGGCCCATGGTCTGTGGCCCAAATAGCACCGGTAACAGGATGCTGGGCAATTCCCTGCACATCGCGGTTTCCAATGGTGAATATTGCAGGCAGGGCTCCGGGGGCATTAACAAAAGGATTGTCTTTTGGTATAGAACCATCGGAATTGATTCGATACACTTTTCCTGTAGGACGGCTTAATTCCTGGGAGGCCATTGCCTTGCCCATGTCTCCAATAGTGAAGTACAGATAACCGGCCTTGTCGAACAAAAACCTGCATCCCCAGCGATCGCCCCTTACCACTAATAGAGAATCGGGTACTTCAAACAGGGTTTGTTCATCAGTCCATTCATGATCTTTTATTTTACCGCGGATTATTCTTGTCATTCCCGGCGCATCTCTATCCTGGAGATTTCCATTTGCATGACTATAAGCCAGATACACCCACCCATTTTGCTGGTACTTTGGATCTAATGCAATATCCATAAAGCCGCCTGTAGCGCTTTTTGTATGGGTAGCAGGAAGCCCCCGTATAGGCACAGTATCGAGCTTACCATTAACCAGCCACCTAAGTCTTCCGGTTTTCTCAGATATCAGAGCCTGTTGTGAATTTACAAACTCTATTGCCCATGGAGTGGATGTGTGGCCGGAATCAAGCTTTTCTACCTTTAGTATGTAATCCTGTGTTGGAATGCCTGAAGGAAGTGAAGGGGCTTTTTTAGCAGGAGCCTTTTGAGAAGAAATGATAAAGTTTACCAGGCTATTTATTTCCTTGTCTTTTAAAATATTACCCCAACCTTTCATTTCGGTTTTTGGGATCCCTGATTTAATATTTTTAAAGATGGCGTTATATGTTGATCCGTGCTGCCATTTGTCTTTAATTAATTTAGTTGCTGAATTACCTTCTAACCTGGCCCCGTGGCAACCTCCACAGTATGTTTTGTATATAACTTCAGCCTGCTGGCTGTAAGTTTTCGTTGCCATTATCAAAAGAAATATACCCGAAGCTAATACTGGTTTCATGAACAAATTTTAAACGTGAACCTTGTTCTTATTGCATCTGTTAGCAGTTAAAGTTATCGGTTTTTAAAAGGTAAGGATTGGATTGCATATACTTAATCTTTTTTTGTGGGTGTTCCTTGCGGCCGTGCTCCTCTCGAATAAAGGCTGTTGTTCATCACATACAAGTAAAGTAGAGCAAAAAGAATCTGTTGGTGAAGGATCGTTCTGCCAAAATATTTCCTGCTATAAATTTGTTTAACTGGTCCGCATGTCTTTAGTACTATAAGCTCCCGCACTGTAGAATTATTTTCTATAACTAATTTCCTTAAACATTTATATGCCCTTTATAAAATCTTTTTCAATTGATACCGATAAACAAAATCCGTTTCCTTTTAATATTCCTTCAGTATGATTTGCAAAGCGAATAAGCCTTGATAAGAGGGTTACGATTTTTGTAGGTGACAACGGATGTGGTAAATCCACTTTGTTGTAAAGCATTGCTTATTCTATAAATACTCCATTAATAGGTGGATTTATTGGGTCGGCAAAAGGCTTTGAAGCCGCAAGATTGTTGAAACCTTTTCTAAAAGTTGAATTGAGGGAGGGAGAATAGCAGAGGCTTTTTTTTCAGAGCGGAGGACTTTAGCGCTTTCATTGATTCTGTGGAAAAAGAAAATAGCAAAATAGCTCATGCTCTAAGTGAATTGAAAGGCCAGGTTGATAGCTTAGTTATTGAAAAAATCAGCGAGAATATGAATTATTCTCTCCATGAGATGCGAAAGAACTATGGAGAAAATATGCAGGCTTTTTCTTATGGAGAAGCCTATCTGGAGATATTGCAAACAAGGATACTTAATAAAGGCATCTACCTGTTAGATGAACCCGAAGCAGCACTTTCTCCATTAAAACAATTGTCGTTAATTGCTTTTCTACTAGAAGTACTAAAGAACAAAAATGCCCAGTTTATTATAGCTACCCATTCTCCAATATTGATGGGAATACCAGGTGCGGCTCTATATGAAATACAGGACGATAGTTTGCAACCGGTAACATTTAAAGAAACAGATCATTACTGTATCACCAAAGCTTTTCTTGAAAACCCTGAGTCATATTTGCGGCACTTGCACTAAGTGTTTGAATAGTTGTTCAGTTGCAAATAAAGGAAGAGCAATAAGCTATTGTTGAAGGACTAAGGGTAGCAACAATTATCCTGAACGTTTATAAAGCCAAATATGTCATTCCCTTTGAAGTTCAACAAGCCGTATAGGCATTGCTAGAAGACATCACACCCTAAGAGTGGGTAAC
>MWYU01000130.1 GCA_002050375.1 Chitinophagales bacterium 62-2 | reverse complement strand
CTTCATGTGATGGAACAATAGCGGGACCTAAATCATATAAATAGCATTCGCTCCATTTTTGTTTAGGAACTTTAAGAAAATGTATTGATGGGTCTGTAAACACTTGATAACTGTCAATATGATGAATAGATTGAAGTTTACCATTGTAGCGAAATGCAATGTAATTTGGAGGTTCTGCTGGCCACCCGCTTTTATTGCCACCTACGCGATGAAAATACTTTTTATGTTTGTTTACAATATCTTGCCAAGTCAAATTCCAATTGTCTGGGCCTCCGCCGCCAAGGGATACAACATAAACCCAATTACTGTCAACTTTTTGCATTGTGCTAATTTTTTGCAAATAAGAATTCAGGTCTCTTAGAAGCCTGTTTTCATTGTCTCGTCCGATTTTTATTGAGGAAAGTGAGAGTTTTTCTAATGTCTGCCAGGGTATTACTTGAACCTCAGTATTTCCAATTTTACTTATTTTGAAATGACTTTTAGTATAAGCTGGAATACTTTCGTTGAAAATAATAATGCGTTTGTCTTTGGCTACAGAATCTTTGAAACTGGGTCTTTCAGAATATTTTTTAAGTTGTTCAAATGTCGGAAAATTCCACCCTCGTTTTGCTTCAACTAATATGTGAAATTCACCTTCTTGTATTATCTCAAAATCAGTAAACCCCTTTTCTTTTTCATGTGTTTGAAGCCTGATTTTTATTTTGTCTGGGTCAAATGGGGTTTTAATATTTAGGAGTATCAAAAAGTTTTGCATGAAATGTTTGCAAGTGCTTAATGCGTAGCCGACACTATAAGAAATATCATTTTCCTTTTCTCCAAGTAGTTGAAATATACTGTCAACTTTTTTATTAAAAATATATAGGTCGCTCATAATTTTTTGCCTTTAGTTGGTGTTCTTCACCAACAAATACTGCTTAAGCTTTACTCCTAAGCATTGTAAGGTGTTATAAAGTTCCATTCACTTGTTCCTTTGTCGTAAAAAGCTGCCGAAGAATACTTATACTCTTTAGGAAAACGACATAAACCTGCAACTACAGGATTAGCGTGAATATAATCAAGCTTTTGTTTAAATACAGCTTGGCTCCACAATGAAATGCTTAAAGCGTTTCTTTCCCAAATCTGGTATTTTCTATCACTTGCTTTTACTCTAAATTTTTCCAATACTTCTTTGTGGCTATTTCTTAGATCTTTTATTATCATTTGTGCAGTGTATTTCATAAACGATAGCTGGACCTCCTTTGGCTGATAGCCTTGTTGTACCTGCCAGATCAGATGAATATGATTACTCATAATAGTAAAGCCATAAACTTTTATGCGACCATTTTTTACTAAGAATTCAAGGCTTGATATAATTATATCCTTGTATTTATCCTGCTTAAGTAGATGCTTCCATTCAAGTATCGTTGCAGTAAAATAATCAGGATAAAATTCACTGAAGAGCATAGAAGGAAAGTTAGTACTCCTTTCTTATCAGACCGCTTAGGGAGAGTATTATTTGCAGGTGAAGAACACCGGCAAAGGCAAAGTCGCTCTGCCTCCTGAGTAAGATTGACAAGTTCTAAAAATGGGTCGGGAATGGTTTCGGTCAACTGTTTAACCCTTTCAGGTGCAGGTGCAAGGTCCCGAAGTGGCAGGTCGGAAAGAACAATGGTGAATTTTCCTACTCTCGCCTGTTCAAAAAAAGCAATTGTAAGAAAAACTACGTTAGTATGCCGTTAAAGCGAGGCGGGAAGAAGTAAAGGGGAGTGTTATATACCTGTTACTTTTCCTTTATAATCTCTGGTTCGGCCTGCTCATCCTTCAATACCTTTTTAGGTTCTGATGGATCAGGTTTTACATAATCCTCATCGCCCAGCAGTAACCCCCATGGCTTCAGGCTTTCTATACGATCAGCTATTATTTTTAAAATAGCGATGACCGGAATGGAAAGAAACATCCCTGATAATCCCCAGATCATTTCTCCTAAAACTACACCCAGCACAACCACCAAAGCATTAATTTTAACTTTAGAGCCAACAATGCGGGGCATAACAAAATTACTGTCAACAAGGTGAACACATACAAATGCAATAGCAACAAACAGCGCTTTGCTGGCACCGGCAGTGGTAAATGTAATAAGAGCGGCTAACGCTAAGGCACTAAAAATTCCTACATAAGGTATAACATTAAAAACACCTGCAATTATTCCTAACAGAATACTATACTTAACCCCCATTAGCAGTAGGGTTATGCTTGCCAGAGCGGCTACTATACACATTTCAAAAAACAGCCCGACTATGTATTTTTTAATGATGTATTGTATATGTTCTACTATTTCATAAACAATCAATGAATTTTCTTTATGAAATAGTTCAATTAGAAAATGCATAAGCAATCTGCGATGAAACAGCATGAAGAAGATATAAATGCATATAAAAACCAGGAACAGCAACACCGATGATAACGATAAAATTGCTTGTCCTATCACTGCACCACTTGATGAAAGTAAGTTCTCAGTAGCTTTATGCACATAGCTCATTTGTTTGCTTATGTTTATATTAAAATGGGTTTTTACCCATTGTTGCATGTCGTTTCCCGATGTGGCTACCTGCTGCTTGAGCAGGGGAAGATCATTAGTAAGTGTAGATATTTCAGACCCTATAAAAAACATTATAAGCACCACTCCTGCAATAAGCAATAATAACGGTAGGAACGAAGCTGCAGCGCGGGATAATCTGCATCGCTTTTCGAAAAAAGCAGCCAACGGAAATAGTAAAATAGAAAACAAAAAGGCAATAATTAAAGGCGCCAGAATTTCTTTGCCTATATAAGCGAGATAGCCAAAACTAAGAATGCTTATAATAGTGAGTGCAAGCTTTGCATAAAAGGGAAGCTGTATTGTTTTCATTTAAGAAAGTTAACGGATGAGTATTGGGT
>MWYU01000285.1 GCA_002050375.1 Chitinophagales bacterium 62-2 | reverse complement strand
AATGATTACGCCTATCTGTCTAATGCATAAACAATGTGCACTGAGATTAAGTTTTCCCTTCTAATGGGAAAAGAACTTATCGTATAGCACGGATTTGCATCACTGCATCCTTTACTTCCGTAACAGGACGTTTGCATACTTTATCCTGGCATACATAAATAGTAGTTTGCCCTTCCACTAATTTATTTTCCAGTAATTCTAAAGTTGCTTTTTCCTTACTTCCCAAAAGCAGCATGTTAGGAAGATAGTATTCATCTATCATCTGGCGTTTATGCAAATCATCCTTTCCAACTATTGCCACTTCATAAAGACCGCTTACAAAACCGGCTTCCAATATGCCCCAATTCGGATAAAAATAAATATTCTGTTGCACGTCTTTTTGAACATTCAACAGCATTTGTTGTGCTGTTTTGATTTGCGCTTCATTACTAAAAAAGTGTCCTAAGTAAAACAGATTTTTACCCATTTCAGAATTCGAAGAAGGAATAACATTATCCGCTATTTCCATTTTACGGGCTATAAGATTTGAATGTTGGTTGTGAGTATAATAAAACATTCCTGATGTATTGTCAAAGAAATGAGTTTGTGTATAAGCTGCAAGCTCTTTGGCTTTGTACAACCATTTTTCATCAAAGGTTGCCTGGTATAAATCTATAAAGGCAGAAATGGTAAAGGCATAATCGTCAAGAAAACCTGCAATGGAAGATTTTCCGTTTTTGTAATTACGGGTTATTTCATTATTGCCGGAAATAGCTTTGTCCGATAAAAAAGCTGCATTTTTAAGCGCTGCTTTTAAAAATCTTTCTTCTCCAAATGTTCGGTATGCATCTATATAACCTTTCAGCATCAAAGCATTCCATGCTGTCAATATTTTGTCATCCAAACCAGGTCTGACACGTTTACTACGTACACTTAAAAGTGTTGCTTTGTCTGCATCAATTTTTTCTTTTAGCTGCTCTTTGGTTACCTTATATTTTGCGGATAGGGCTTCATCTGAAGTGTTTCTGAATAAGATATTTTTCCCCCGCTCCCAATTTCCACTTGTAGTTACATTATAGTAGTTGTTAAAAAGATGGGCTTCTTTACCCAGCGCCTTTTCAATTTCTGCTTTTGTCCACACATAATATTTCCCTTCCTCGCCTTCGCTGTCTGCATCGAGCGACGAATAAAAACCTCCTTCGGACGACGTCATTTCCCTTTCAATAAAGTCAAGCGTTTCATACACTACTTTTTTATACAAAGGGTCTTTTGTTACCTGGTAGGCATGCGCATATAAGCTTACCAGTTGCGCATTATCGTACAGCATCTTTTCGAAGTGAGGCACATGCCATTCAGCATCCGTTGAGTACCGGGCAAACCCGCCGCCAATATGGTCATAAATGCCACCCATGGCCATGTTATTTAAAGTAGTTGTTACCGCACCTAATGCTTTTTCATTCTTACTGAGGTAATGATAATAAAGCAGGTATTCCCAAACTGCCGGCATGGGAAATTTGGGCGCTCTCTTTTCGCCTCCCTTTTGATAATCTATTTTCGGCTGTATGTTTTTAAAATTGGCATCAAGGTTATTAATGGTAAATGAGGCCGTAGTTTTATTGAAAGGCACATTCTCAATAGCGTGAATACCTTGTGTAACTTTTGCCGCCTGCTCACTAAGTGACGTAGGGTTTTTCTGGTATAGGTCAATAAAATAATTCAGCATTTGCTTCCAGTCTTTGTTAGGGAAATAGGTGCCTGCATAAAAAGGCTTACCATCAGGCATTGCCAAAGCATTCAATGGCCATCCACCGCTTCCGGTAATTAATTGTGCGGCATTCATATAAACCTGGTCTACATCCGGTCGTTCTTCCCTGTCTACTTTTATGCTGATAAAATGTTCGTTCATGATACGGGCAACAACCGTGTCTTCAAACGTCTCCTTTTCCATTACATGGCACCAATGACAGGCAGCATAGCCAATGCTGATGATAATCATTTTATTTTCATCCTTTGCTTTCTTCAATGCTTTCTCGCCCCAGGGATACCAGTTTACAGGGTTGTGTGCATGCTGCAATAAGTAAGGGCTGCTTTCATGAATCAGCTCGTTCGTATACGGATGCTCCTCACCTTTATTTTTACTTTTCATATTTGTTGTTTGTCCGCACGATGAATTTAACAAAAGGCAAAGACTTATGATAAAAACAGAATTTAATTTATTCATCTCTTTTAATTTTATGTCATACAATTCAGGACCGTTTACAGATTGTTGCCGCTTGCAACAAACAGAGAATACTGTGCCTTATTATATTCTGACACCACATTAATATAATCTAACTGTGCCTGTAGATAGTATTGCTGCACCTGAAACACCTCGAATGGCTTTGCCGTTCCCAGCTTTTGCCGTTCGGTACTTTGGTATAAAGCTTCTGATGCCGATTGCACCGCTTCTTTTGCAATGATAATTTGCTCGTTGGCAATTTGCACTTGTGCTGTAGAGGTCGCTATTTCCTGCTGATATTGGTTTTTAAATTGCGCTACTTTGTTTTGCTGAAGTGAAATTTGTGCATTCCATTGCTTTATATCTCCTTTGTAAGTCAATCGTCCCAATGGTAAATTCCATAACAACGAAGCGTTGAGATGGTAGGTATTGTAAAGCGGAGCATGATAAGCGCCAAAACTGCCATTATCAAAACCGATTTTAAGTTTGGGAAGAAGCAAACCCTGGTTAGCCGTTTTTCGCAATGTTTCATAGGATTGCAATTCAGCATTCAGCCCCAAATATTCAGGACGTTTTTGAAAACCTGTTGTGTCCTTCAACACCGTTGTTAATTGCAAAGGTGCTAAAACAGTATCGGCGGATATCAGGCTAACATTATTTTCTAAGTTTAACAGGCTGGCAAGCAAAGCGGAAACCTTTAGCCAATCGCTTTTTGCCTGCAGCATAGAGATGGTG
>MWYU01000265.1 GCA_002050375.1 Chitinophagales bacterium 62-2 | reverse complement strand
GAAGGCCAAATAAGTTAGCTGCATGTTCGGCGCTATCAAAAACATAAGAAGTGGTTTGATGAATAGGAACTGCGCGGGATTTGGTAACAGGATCCGGCTCCTGCCCGGCATGAACCTGCAATGTTTCGAAACGTAAGTTTTGTTGTGACATTTTGAGTTGATTAATGATTATTAAAAATGGTTGTTAAGATAATATGTTTACAGTTTGACGAAGATAATGAAGGCGTGATTGTTAAAAGAAGCGCTTTATTCTTTCTTTTGCCCTAAGGCGCGAAGGCGGAAAGTAACGCAAAGCCATTGTTCATTTTAATGCCCTTTGAGATTTGCAAAGTCCGCTTTGATCAATTATTCTTTATAAGTTACTTCAAGTTCACGGCTTCTGCCACCGGATGTTCTGCAATGAACGATAATCCCAGCAGTTTTGCAATAGTTTGGGCAAGTTGTTTTTGATAGAGTTGCACATCCTCTTTTACTTCACCCTTTGCCGGCAGTCCTGGCGCCATTACGGCAAACCATATTTCATTAGCACCAATTATATTACTTCCATGACTTGTCCAATCTTTTTTATTTTTATCGCCCCTGCCATGATCGGTAGTAATTAACAGGGCTGTTTTGTTTTTATATTTTTTATTGGCTTGAACATAATTCCAAATTTCTTCTATCCATTTATCTACCTGTTTGGTGGCATCGAGGTAATACCGGTACTCTCCTGCATGTGCCCATTCATCTGTTTCGCCATAAGCTATATAAAGTACTTTCGGGTTTCGGGTTTTCAGGTATTCGAATGCAGCATAATGAGTAAACATGTCGAGGCATTCACTACTTTTCCAGGGGCGGAATGAGTTCAGGAGCATAGTATTCAACAGCTTTTGCTTCTCTGTTAGTTTGCCACTAACCGTATCGAAAGCTGCAATTACAGGAAAGCCGCAACGAGGTTCATTTAATATACGATCAAAGGCATCCCATGCCGTAAATGCCGCTACTTTATTTTTATAAGCAGGTTGTTGATGAATATATTCAAGTACGTTGGCATGAGGATTATTTCGATAATCATTTGAGTTAACTGCGGTATCGGGATAGCCGGTAAAGATCTCATTATAACCCGGATAAGAAAACCAATAACGATTGGCATTATCTACCTTGTTTCCATGCATGCGATTACCGTAAAGTTGTCCCTGCTGTTGCAAAGTGCTCCAGAAAAAAGGCATAAGCTTTTCTCTTCGTTCCTTAGTATTATTACTCCAGTAATTTTTAAAAATATAGGCGCTGTCGCCCTGGTTGTAAAGTTTGTTGTTAGCAATGGCACTATCCATGCCGGTAAAAACCTCCTGCCATCGCAGCCCGTCAGTAGTAATGATGATAATGTTTTCTATTTTTTGCTGCGCCTGTACAGTAATAGTATAAAGAATTAAAAAAATCAAAAACACAGCTTTTCTCATCATCTTAATTTAATTCGCTTGTTGTAATTGGAGAGAATGCATCCATACAAATTAAAAGATGGAACGGCGCTCTAATTTACATTGACCTAATGCCCGCAATATTTATTGACTCAATACGGGGACTGCTCTCCTAACGACCATTGACCTAATGACTTACTGACTTATTGACTATCGACCTAATCCCTTTATTGCCCCAATTACTTATTGACCCAATGCCTCAATGACTAATTCTTAATGCCCTATAGACAAATAACCCTTAACCAGTGACTTTACTTTTTCGTTTATTACTTCACCATCATAGGTAATGCAAGTTCCTTTCACCAGATCGTCGTTCCAATTCAAATTCCATACGCCTTCTTTATCGATAAGCAGGTTTAGAAAATTAAGAACATTCTTTCCGTATAATTTACTTGCATCCCAGGGCATGCCCGATGGAAGATTACTGTTACCAATTATTGTTACTCCTTTATACCTGGTAGTTTCATTGTTTTTTGTAAAAGGGGTATTGCCTCCGGTTGCCGCAGCAATATCAATAATTATAGAACCGGGTTTCATGCTGTCAAGCATGGGTCCGGTAATTAATACGGGAGCTTTCTTTCCGGGGATTTGAGCAGTAGTAATTACTATATCAGCCTTTGCAATCGCTTCGGCAATTCTTTGTTGCTGCTTTTGTTTATATTCTTCTGTTTGTTCAACTGCATAACCGCCCGCGGCTGATGCAATAACAGCACCTTCCACTTCAACAAACTTTGCTCCAAGGCTCATTACTTCTTCTTTTACTGCCGGGCGTGTATCAAAAACTTCCACCACAGCGCCTAATCTTCTGGCAGTCGCTACCGCCTGTAAGCCGGCTACCCCGGCACCTAATATTAAAACCTTGGCCGGTGGAATACTACCGGCCGCAGTCATTAACATCGGAAAGTATTTAGGAAACATGTTAGCAGCTAAAAGCACTGCGCGATAACCAGCAATGTTTGCCTGACTGCTGAGCACATCCATACTTTGCGCCCTGGTAGTTCGGGGAATCATGTCCATGCTAAAAAGAGTAAGCCTTTTAGATGCCCAATCATTTATTAAAGAAAAGTTATACAAAGGTTGATAGATTCCTAACAGTACGCTATCACTTTTCAAAACCATCACATCTTTAGGCGATAACAATTGGATGCTCAAAATTACTTCGCTTTTCTGCAACACTTCATTACGCGATACAACCTTAGCACCAATAGAAGTGTACATTATATCATCAGCAAAGGCGTTTGTACCTGCACCTTCTTCAACCAGCACCTGTACTTTTTTATTTAATAAAACTGCAGCTTGTTCGGGAAGCAGCGAAACCCTGTTTTCGCCGGCAGGTTCTTTTAATATACCTATCGTCATTATTGCATTTGAGGTAACATGAAATTATCCTGTTTTATACACATGACAAAATGAAAGACAGTTAGAAGAACATTTCATTCTGCCCTTTCTATTACTTGAATTAAATCACTTAACTAACATGC
>MWYU01000396.1 GCA_002050375.1 Chitinophagales bacterium 62-2 | reverse complement strand
ATATAACCCGGAGCTACGCCATTTACGTTTACACCATTGGCTGCCCATTCATTAGAGAAGGCTTTTAATAAAGAAGAAATAGCTCCTTTGCTTGCTGCATAACCCGGCACTAAAATACCTCCCTGGAAACTTAGCAAAGAAGCAGTAAAAATGATCTTGCCTTTTTTCCGTTCAATCATTCTTTTACCTATTTCGCGGGTAATTATAAATTGTGAATTCAAATTAATATTTATGATCGTATCCCAATATTCGTCTGAATGTTCTGCAACGGGGGCACGTAAAATGCTGCCGGCATTATTTACAAGAATATCAATTTTAGGGTGATCGCTTTTAACCTCATTTAAAAAGCTATATACATTATCCCTGTTGGAGAAATCACATTTGTAAGGGTAGAATTTTCTGCCTGTTTCAGTTACTGCTTTTTCAACTTCACTTCCTGATGTTGGCATAGAATTACTGACACCAATAATATCGGCACCTGCCTCAGCTAAAGCAACAGCCATTGCCATTCCAATACCACGACTGCAACCTGTTACCAGGGCAAGTGAATTGTCTACTCTAAAATTTATCATTGTTCGATGCATTATATGCTTATAATAAAGGTTTGAGATAGAATAAAAACGGTTTGCAAATTTAATAAGATTAGTATAGGGAAGTTTCGCTTTTTAGCCCTTGTGCTCACTATCTCCTAAACCTAACCGAATATCCTAAAGCAACATAAAAATCAGGAGCGTTTTTAAACTATGAAGGGACTTTCAGTTTGATCGGGCCGGTCTGTTTCAATTTTACCTTCTGGTGGTTGCGCCACTGCCTGATGGCATAAAACAATTAAAATAAGCAGGCTTATTAGTTTTTGAATAGTACTATAATAGAATTTTTGCTTTGGTTATAGTTTGCTGTTGCTGAAAATATCCAGTATTCTCATCACCTCAACCCCATCTTCTGCTGAGCAGGGATTGGCGCTCCCGTCTAAAAAATATTCTACCACTTTGTTAATCATCGGCTGCTGCACATGTTCCAGCTTATCAAAGTGCAATGTTTCGGTGCTGCCATTTTTTGTAATAGTAATAGTATAGTCACCAAATACGCTAAAACTTATTTTGCCTTGTGTCCCTATGATTTCACAAAGATCTTTTTCTTCTGCGGCACCCACTGTAAAACACCACAGCCCCTGAAATATAACCCCATCACCAAATTGCAAATATCCACTTACAATATCATCTGCATTATACAGTCCTGCCTGGTTTAAAGAGATGCCGGAGGCAGCTTTAATGTTACCAAAAAAATATAACATCAGGTCTAACTGGTGTGGAGCGAGATCGTGAAAAAGGCCTCCGCCGGCAATAGCAGGATTAACCCTCCACTTTGTTTTTGGCTGTTCAAGCTCAGCAGCAGTTATTGCACTTTTAAAGAATTGCAGGTTAACAAAGCGTATGTCTCCAATCGCTTTCGTATGTATTAGCTCTTTAATTTTTTTAAACATAGGCTGTTCACGCCGATAATGGGCGACGGATAGCTTCATATTACTTTCTGCTGAAGCTTTAAGCATTCTTTCAGCAGCAGCCATATTTACAGACATTGGTTTTTCAACATACACCGGTTTGCCCGACTGCAAAGCTGCCACTGTATATTCTTCGTGCGAGAGCGGGGGAGTGGCAACATATATGGCATTAACTTCAGGTTCGTTAATTAGTTGCTGTGCATCACTATACCATTTCGGAACATGATGACGTTGGGCATAATCTTTTGCTTTTGCTGCATCTCTTCGCATTACAGCCACTAACTTCGAGTTACTTACCTTATTAAAAGCAGGTCCACTCTTTACTTCTGTTACATCACCGCAACCAATAATTCCCCAATTAATTGTTTTCATTAAATAGCATTAACGCACAAAATATGCTTGTAATTGTGTTTAAACAAATTTCAGTGGGGTAACTTTTAAAGGTATTCTGAAGCAATAGCAGCAATGTGAAAACAAGACCCTTTTAGCCGTGAAATATTATTACAACTTTCGAAGATTGGAAGGAATTCTTATGTTTATATGGTAGTTGAATGGAACAATTTACTGCCACCATATTGCAATTTAAAGAGCAGGGCGAAAAAACCGGCTGGCAGTATATTGAAGTACCTCAGGAGATTGCCGATAAGTTAAAGCCGGACAATAAAAGGTCTTTCAGGGTAAAGGGATGGTTAGACGATTATGCTTTTGAAGGAGTGAGCCTTTTACCTATGGGAGGTGGAAATTTTATTATGCCAATGAATGCAACGATAAGAAAAGCTATTCATAAAAATAGAGGTGCAATGCTGCAAGTAAAAATGGAAGCAGATGACCAACCCTTTATTTTAAATCGAGATATGCTTGAATGTTTAGCTGATGAACCTAAGGCGCTTTCATATTTTCAAAAGCTCCCCAAATCTCATCAAAACTATTTCAGTAAATGGATAGACAGTGCAAAAACAGAAGCAACAAAAGCAAAGCGGATTACCCTTACAGTTACTGCCTGTGCGAAACAGATGCACTTTGGTGAAATGATGCGAGAACCAAAAGGTAATGGTTAGATTTAGTTCACTGACCAAAGCAGCATTATGAAAAGATTAATCTTCTCAATCTTACCTTTACAGCCATGCGCAAATTAAGTATGGATGAATTGGGGCGAAAGTCGGTAGATGAATTTAAGCAGGCTGAAAAAACACCCGTCATCGTCGTTTTAGATAATATACGCAGCATGCATAATGTGGGAAGTGTTTTTCGTACTTCCGATGCTTTTTTGCTCGAAGCGATTTTTTTGTGCGGTTATACACCTCAGCCACCCCACCGCGATATTAATAAGACTGCCCTTGGCGCAACTGAAACTGTAGACTGGATATATTTTCCTGCCACGACCGATGCAGTAAGCCAACTTAAAAATAAAGGCTATAAAGTATTTGGCATAGAACAAACAC
>MWYU01000687.1 GCA_002050375.1 Chitinophagales bacterium 62-2 | reverse complement strand
GAACAATGATGGTGTTGATCCAATAATACCACAACAACAGGAAACAAAAATTAAATCGTTATCTGAATTGATGGGTGCATATAAAACCACGTCATCCAAACAAATACATTTGGCAGAAATGGACGGGTTTGCATTAAATAGGCCAGGTCGCGACCTGTCCCTACGAAACCTTTCAAATGGCAACGATCCTTTCACGATCACATCATACGTAATGAAGAATCTTATTTACGTATCTTAAACTATATTCAAAACAATCCTTCGAATTGGAAAGAAGATAAATTTTATACCTGATAAGAAAAGCATCATGCACATTTTGCCGATGAACGAAATGCGACGCAACAATGATTAATCGGAGTTACTTCAGCTTGTACCATAATATAATAAAGTCTCTTCCTTTCGTCTTCCTACCTTTACCAGCATAACATATTTTATCGGGTAACAAATGGGGTAAGCTATGTTATTGTTAGACTGTTTACAGAGAAGATGTTCCTCTTACAGTAAACAAATTTGCAGATGAATTACCTTTCCCTTTTTAAAAAATAATAATGTTCGATTCTTTTAAAGATAACTTTTCGGGAGAGGTGTATTATGATGCTTCTTCACATCACAATGCTGTAATAATGAGTTATGCAACCGATGCTTCTGTGTACCAGGAAAAGCCTGTTGCGGTTGCCATTCCTAAAACAATAGATGATATTAAGAGGCTGATAAGTTTTGCTAATCAAAATCATATTACGCTTATCCCAAGGGCAGCAGGTACGTCGTTAGCGGGGCAGGTAGTAGGCAGCGGTATAGTTGCAGACATTTCAAAGTACTTCACCTCGATAATAGAAGTTAACCAGCAAGATAAATGGGTACGGGTACAACCTGGTGTAATACGTGATGATCTGAATGTATATCTAAAACCATATGGATTGATGTTTGGTCCTGAAACTTCCACGGCAAACAGGGCAATGATTGGAGGGATGATCGGAAATAATTCGAGTGGACTACATTCAATTATATGGGGTGATACAAGAGAGAATATCGTAGAAGTAAAAGCATTACTGTCTGATGGAACAGAGGTGGTGTTTAATGATTTAAGCGAAGAAGCATTTTATAAAAAATGTAAGCAGGATAATCTCGAGGGCGAAATATATAAGTCAGTTGAAAGGCTGCTGAGCAACCAGGCAAACCAGCAGGCAATTGAAGAAGGTTTCCCTAAAAAATCTGTGCATCGTCGCAATACCGGTTATGCCTTAGATTCCCTGTTGCAAATGTTTCAGTTCAAGGGCAACGCTACTTTTAACCTTTCAAAGTTAATAGCAGGTTCAGAAGGAACTCTATGCTTCATAACAGAAGCAACGCTCAAGCTTCGAAATTTGCCGCCTAAAGAAAAATGCATTGTTGCTGTTCACACTCATAGTATCAAAGAAGCGCTTAAAGCAAACCTTGTTGCTCTTCAGCATAAGTGCTCAGCTTCTGAACTGGTAGATTTTATCATCCTTGAATTTACCAAGACTAATATTGATCAATCAAAGAACAGGTTCTTTATTGAAGGAGAGCCAAAGGCAATTTTGATGGTTGAATTTTTTGATGATAGGATTGATACATTGAATTCGAAAGCAGCGCATTTTATTGAACAATTGCGATCAGAAAAGTTTGGTTATGCTTATCCAATCTTATATGGCTCAGATACTGATAAGGCCTGGGATCTAAGAAAAGCCGGATTAGGTTTATTGCGTAATGAACCGGGAGACACACAACCTGTAAACCTTATAGAAGATTGTGCAGTGGATGCACAAGACCTGCCCGATTATATTGATGAAGTGGAGGCTCTATTAAAAAAGCACGAGGTTAAGTATTCAATGTATGCACATGCCGGAGCAGGTGAGTTGCATGTTGAGCCGATGATTAACCTTAAGACATCAGCAGGTAAAACGCTCTTTAAAACTATTCTGCAGGAAACAGCAGTCATCGTTAAAAAGTATAAAGGCTCTTTAAGTGGCGAACATGGTGATGGACGGTTACGCGGCGAATTCATCTCTTATATAATGGGGGAGAAGAACTATCAATTATTTAAAAACGTAAAAGATATCTTCGATCCGCATAAGGTATTCAATAGAGGAAAGATCGTTGACACGCCTCCAATGAATGAATTCTTACGCTACAAACAGGATGAGCAAAAAAGTAAAGTAAATACCATATTTGATTTTACTAACCAGGAAAGCATTTTACATTTAGCAGAAAAATGCAGCGGTTCGGGAGACTGTCGTAAAACTCATGTGTCAGGTGGAACAATGTGCCCGAGTTATATGGCCACCCGCAGCGAAAGAGATACGACGAGGGCCCGTGCTAATATGTTGAGACACTTTTATACAAATGAGGCAACTGGTAAAACGAACGCGGTCAGTTACGAGGAAGTTAGAGACGTGCTTGATTTGTGTTTATCATGTAAGGGATGTAAATCCGAATGCCCTTCAAGTGTAGATGTAGGTAAAATGAAAGCTGAATTTACACAACAGTATTACGACAAAAAGGGTGTTCCGTTCAGGTCGAAGCTTATTGGAAATTTTACCTCTCACATGGCTTTGGCTGCAACTGTTCCATGGGCATATAATGCGCTTTTTAAGATGCCTTTCTTAAGACGTTCTATCAATAAGATAGTCGGCTTCCATCCCGACAGAACAATGCCCCTCTTACATAAGACCACCTTAACGAAATGGTTTTCTAAACATAAACATGATAAGAAAAACATTGCGAAACCAACAAGGAGTGTTTATTTATTTTGTGACGAGTTTACAAATTATAATGATGTTGAGGTAGGTAAAAAGACAATTTTATTGCTGGAGAAATTGGGGTACAGTATCATTATTCCTGAACATATAGAAAGTGGAAGAACTTACTTATCAAAAGGGTTAGTGAGGAAAGCTAAAGAGATTGCCATTGCAAATGTCGAATTGCTGAAAGACATGGTAAGTGAAGAGACTCCTATCATTGGTATTGAACCTTCCGCTATCCTTACGCTACGGGATGAATATCCTGAACTTGTTCCTTTTGAATTATTATTTCATGCTAAAAAAATAGCTAAATATTCTTTTCTTTTTGAAGAGTGGTTTGCAAGAGAGATTGAAAAAGGAAATATACACGAAGACCAATTTACATCTAAAAAAGCAAAGGTTTGTATTCATGGACATTGTCATCAAAAGTCCTTGTCATCTGTAAATTATATAAAAAGAAGCTTTGCAATGATGCGTAATTATGAGGTGGAGGAAATCCCTTCAGGTTGTTGCGGAATGGCAGGATCTTTCGGATATGAAGCAGAACATTATAAGGTATCCATGCAAATAGGAGAACTTGTTCTTTTTCCTGCAATTAAGAAGTTGAAAAATGAAGTAATAATAGCTGCATCAGGTACAAGTTGCCGTCACCAGATTAAAGATGGCACTGGCAGAGTAAGTAAGCACTCAGCAGAAATACTTTTTGATGCGTTGTTATAGATTGTTTTTTATAATATTTATAGGTAGCGGAATTCATTCTCTGAAAGATATAAGAGCTTTAAGGATAATGCTTAAGTCGTCCTAAACCATGATTTTGCAATAGGAGTTATTCCCGGTTTATCTGTAATCCATTTTCATCTCCATCATCCTTCCCCAGGCTGTAACCATTAAACATTTTCGAGTTTAAAATAAGTGTGGCGCAGTTGTTGAATATGCAGTTAGGCAGGAGAACAAATAGAAACTGGCATCCTGTATTTACTAATTAAAAAAACAAACATGAAACAATTAACTTCAGGGTTAACCTACAAAACCATCGGTACCCTTATCATGCTTTTCGTAATTCAGGCAATTTGCTGGGCGCAGGAAAGTGGCAGCAGCGGCGGCGGAAGTGGAAGCAGTGGCGGCGGAGAAAGCAGCAGCGGAAGTGTAACTCGTTCTACTACAACCACAACTACAACCAATGACTGGTATGCCCAACCTTGGGTTTGGGTTGTTGGAGCCATAGCTTTGATCTTATTACTGGTTGCTCTTTTACGTGGTAACTCTGGCGGCGCTGCTGCATCTGCAAGCCGTACCGATAAAGTTACTGTTAGTAAAACCTCCAGCACGGATTCGGATGCAGTATAGTTAAGAGGATTATATAAAAGATTGCTTATAACTTAATATATAGCCGCACTAAACTGCGGCTATTTCTTTTGTTATCACTTGCACAACTTCGATATTGTAAAATAATCTCTCACTTTTCTTGTTAATAATTATTACCCATTGCCTTATCCATAGTCTGCTTCTTAACCAATAATCCATAAACCATCAAAGCTTAATCCATTAGCCTATCAACCTTTCAACGAATCAACCTGCCAATCTCGTAACCAATCAAACCCTCACGCTCAACCCTTCGCCTCTCAACTATCAACCTCAAACCTGGTAACCCCTCAAAACCCTCACTCTCAACTTATCAAGCCATTACCTCTCAACCCTTCACCCTTCAACAATCAACCTTAACCTATCGCCCCCGCCAACCCTTCAACAACTTATCAACCTCTCCACTTATCAGCCGCTCACTTAACAACCATTACTTATTTTTGTCTGTATGGTTAAGACCGGTGCAGACACTCCTTTAATGACTCAGCATAAGGCTATCAAACAAAAATATCCCGATGCTATTTTGCTATTTAGGGTGGGAGATTTTTATGAAACCTTTGGAGAAGATGCCATCATTACCAGCCAGGTATTAGGAATTACGCTTACCAAAAGAAATAACGGGGCAACCTTTAGCAGTGAGCTTGCCGGCTTTCCTCATCATGCGCTCGATACCTATTTACATAAGCTCGTTAAGGCCGGATACCGCGTTGCCATTTGTGATCAGTTGGAAGATCCAAAACTTGCAAAAGGCATTGTTAAGCGCGGAGTAACAGAATTGATAACGCCGGGTGTAGCTACGAACGACAAACTACTCGAACACAACAGCAACAATTTTTTGGCAGCCATTCATTTTACTGAGGACAAAGCCGGTATTGCTTTCCTGGATATTTCGACCGGCGAATTGTTTGTGAGCGAAGGAGACATGGAATATATGGATAAGCTTTTGCAGAGCTTAAAACCTGCCGAAGTTATTTTTCAGCGAAGCTTCCAGAAGCATTTTAAAGAAGCATTCGGCAGCAAGTTTTATACCTACACCCTGGATAGCTGGATCTTTGACGAAGCTTATAGTCATGATTGTTTGCTCAAGCATTTTCAAACACACTCATTAAAAGGCTTTGGTATAGAAGCTATGCCTTTTGCGATTATTGCTGCCGGTGCCGTGTTTCATTATTTGAAAGATACCGAACACCCCAACCTCCAGCACATCACTTCAATTCAGAGGCTCGAGCGGGAAGATTATTTATGGATGGATCGCTTTACCATTCGTAACCTTGAATTGCTGGGGAGCGGAGTAGAGAACGGCCAAACGTTGCTACGTGTTCTTGATAATACAGTTAGCCCGATGGGTGCAAGACTTCTAAAGCGCTGGATTGTTTTGCCATTAAAAGATATTGGAAAGATAAACGAGCGGCTCGATTTGGTTGAATTCTTAATTAAAGAAGTTGACCTGCGCACGAAGCTTGTTCATTACATTAAGCAGTCTGGTGACATCGAACGACTGGTTAGTAAAATTCCGCTAAAGAAAATAAACCCAAGGGAAGTTTTACAAATTGCAAGGGGGCTTCAGCAGGTGGAAGCTATACGAAATGAATGCCTTCCTCCTTCAAATCTCTCTACTCCCACCAGGGCCGGGGTTTCCAGTCATTATCTTAAACGACTTGCTGATGCACTTAATCCATGCCATTATATCCTGGAAAAAATATTAAAAGAATTTGTTGATAATCCGCCCGTACAAATAGCCAAAGGCGGCGTTATAAAAGAAGGGGTTCATGCAGAATTGGATGAATTAAGAAATATTGCAAGCACAGGCAAAGATTATTTATTGCAACTGCAGCAAAAGGAATGTGAAGCCACCGGTATATCATCTTTAAAAGTTGGTTTTAATAACGTATTTGGGTACTATCTTGAAGTAACCAATATTCATAAAACTAAAGTGCCTTTAACATGGTTGCGAAAGCAAACTCTTGCCAACGCAGAACGATATATTACTCCCGAACTAAAAACTTACGAAGAAAAAATAATTGGCGCCGAAGAAAAAATTTTGTCCATTGAACAAGAGCTTTACGACAAACTTTTGCTGGAGCTGCAGGACTATATTGCACCGATGCAGGTTAATGGTAATATACTTGCCGTACTTGATTGCTTAACTTGTTTCGCTCATAATGCTTTACAGTACAATTATAAAAAACCTGCACTGCACAACGGACTGGAGTTTGAGATTAAGGAAAGCCGCCACCCGGTAATCGAAAGAAATTTACCGGCGGGAGAAAGTTACATTTCCAACGACATTAGTTTAGATCCAATAACCCAGCAGGTAATTATTTTAACGGGACCAAACATGAGCGGGAAAAGTGCTTTGTTAAGGCAAACGGCACTGATAACTTTAATGGCACATATGGGAAGTTTTGTTCCGGCTTCGTCTGCAACCATTCCTTTAACCGATAAAATTTTCACACGTGTTGGTGCAAGTGATAATCTTAGTGGTGGCGAGAGCACTTTCATGGTTGAGATGAATGAAACCGCGAGCATTATTAATAACCTTACGTCAAGGAGCTTAATCTTACTGGATGAAATAGGCCGCGGTACAAGCACCTACGATGGTATCAGCATAGCCTGGAGTATTGTGGAGTATCTTCATTCTTCGCCGCATGCTCCTAAAACTTTATTTGCCACACATTATCATGAGTTGAACGAACTCGAAAATAAACTGCCCCGAATAAAAAACTATCACGTTACCAACAAAGAGGTGGGGAATAAAATTATCTTCCTACGTAAACTTGCTCCCGGCGGAAGCACACACAGTTTCGGGATTCACGTAGCGCGTATGGCAGGTATGCCTCCGAAGTTAATAGACCGTGCCAATGAAGTTTTGCAGCAATTGGAAAGCAAACATGTTGATGAAAACATTGGCGATAATGTAAAGAAGCTGTTAACACCGAAACTGCAGCTAAGCATATTTGATGTACATACCGAAACGTTTGATGAGATAAGGAAAATGCTTGACTCCATTGATATCAATCGTCTAACTCCTGTAGAAGCTTTAATGAAGCTGAATGAAATAAAGCAAAGGGTTAAATAACAGTTATACCTTAACCTTAGGTATTTTGTCTATTCCTTTTTTGAGCAGGTCATTTGCTTATTTCCCTGATATGGTATTCTTGTATTAATGGCGGGTTTTCAGGCGTTAATGTAAAGGATACTTCTATATTAGCTTTTTCACCTTCCATAACAAACGAACCCCGCAGGTTATTACCTGCAACCATTTCATTTATTCGAACAATCTTACCGGCTTTGGTAAATATTGCTGATGCTTCTTTTCGCAGTGAGTCTGTAAAATAATCCAGGAAGAAATTCTCTGCAAATATGCCACTTGACTCTACATTATTCCAGTGGGGCAACAGCTTAATTAATTCATTTTTTCTTTGATTTAAAATCGCCGATACAGGTAACTTTCGTGGCTGTAATTTCGCCAGCGCAATAAGTGTATCTAATGCCTGTGTATTTAGCAAAGCAACCCGGGCATAGGTAAGATTACTAAAGCTAATAATCCCGATACCATAATCCCGAAATATTTTCCAATCGCTGCCAAAGCCAGGCAGACCGCCCGAGTGTCCTACCACGATTCTGTTATCACAATCCCTGGTCCATCGCAGGCCATATCCATAAGCCGACACAATAGGGCATGAACGACCACTTGCATATTTGTAATTCGAAATAAGCAGATTTATGTTCCATGGATATTGCATTTCCCGAATCGAACTTCTTTTAACCGGGCCTGTTTCTTTATCATCAACGGGCGGCCATGCAGAAAGGTGCAGAGCAACATATTTAGCAAAATCATCGATAGAGGTAATTAATCCTCCCATTGCGCCATATGCTCCATCTTTTAATAATGGTTGCTCTACCCACTGATCATTAAGCCTGCGGTAGCCATGAGCTAATTGATTTGCCGGAACATCGTTGTAATCCCAGTAAGTATGGGCCATACCTAAAGGCATTAAAACATGATTGGTGATGTATTTTTGGTACGGCAGACCGGAAACTTTTTTTATTATATAACCTAACATAGCAAAACCCATATTGCTATATTCATAGGCAGCCCCGGGAACATTAGAGAACGAAATTCCTTTTTTTATCATCTTAAGCATTGCTTCATCGGTAACACCAAGTTGACGATCGCCCCACGGATTATCTTCAGGAAAACCTGCTGCATGTGTAAGCAAATGACGAATGGTAACCGGTGAAGCATCATCGGTTATATAACGCTGCCCCTTCATTTCAGCAATGTATGTTTCAATCAGATCATCCAGTTTCAGCTTTCCCTCATCCCGTAATTTTAGAATAGCCATTGCAGTAAAACTTTTGGTCATTGAGGCAATACGAAAATGGGATTGGGGAGTTACTGCTATTTTCTTATCCGGGTTTGTATAACCAATAGAAGTGGTGTGGATCAATTTTCCATCTACAACTAAGCCATAAATAAGACCAGGTAAATAATTTTTATCAGCATATTCACTGAATATTTTATCAACTATGGGCAATGCTGCCTGTATATCTTTTATTCTTTGTGTATCCGTTTGTGCTATTGTTTTTTTGACTATACACGTATTTATAACAATCAAGACGAGAAGAGGATATAATTTACTTTTTTTCATACCTTACTGCTTGTTTATTTATTTAATTATTGTGGTAGAACACCTCCATGCCCAAACTTATTACAATACTCTTACAACATATATCTGCACTTTAAATTATTTAAGGTGTTAGTATTTTTTCCCCTGCTTTTACTCTTATGAAGAAAAATATTTTTGACAAACAAGCGGCACATGAAGTGGTAAAAAGAATTCAAAAAGTACAACCCTCAGCAAAACCACGGTGGGGATGCATGACTGAAGTTGAAATGTTTTTTCATTTAAATGAAGCATTAAGAAGAACCATGATGACACGACAGGAGCCAAAAAGAAGTACGTTAAAACAAAAGATACTTAAGATATACTACATATACATTGCTCCTCAGTTTCCAAAAAATGTGGAGGCTCCAAAATTTGTGAATATGAAAAAGAATAGTTTTCAACTGCAGGGTTTTGAGCAGGAGCAGAATAAACTCATTGAACGTGTTAACGAATTTCAACAAAGCCAAAAAGAGCTTGCACAAAGTCATCCCATTTTTGGCAGGCTTACCAGAAAGCAATGGGGCATTTTCACATGGATGCATCTTGATCATCATCTGCGGCAGTTTAATGTTTAATTTGTTATTATTAATTTTATAATCCCTAATCAGAAGTTGAGTATCTGCTATAAAATTAATAAGTAATAAAATTGTTGATGATGAGTCTTCGTGCCTTTAAATATGCCTCTCCTTTTCTTGCCTTTATTTATTCCTATATTGCTTTTAGCAGCCGGGGCTGGCTTACTTTTTTGCCTGTTATATGGTCTTATCTTATCATCCCTGCTGTCGAGTTTTTTATAAAACCCGACGATACCAACCTTGATGCTGCTGAAGAAGAAATGGTAAAAAAAGACCGCGTGTATGATTATCTTCTTTACATGGTGCCGGTTTTTTTATATGCCTCTTTAATTATTTTTCTTTTTTCTTTAAAGCAACCCGGCTTACACTTTATAGATTATGTTGGACGCATTATGTCGATGGGTTTGCTATGCGGAATATTTGGAATTAATGTTGCCCATGAACTGGGACACCGGGTAAATAAGTTTGAGCAAATGCTTGCAAAATCTTTGTTGCTTACTTCACAGTATATGCACTTTTTTATTGAGCATAACCGGGGACATCATAAAAGAGTAGCTACTCCCGATGATCCAGGTTCGGCGAGAATGAATGAGTCTGTCTTCTCATTTTACTATAGAACCATTGTTCATTCTTACATTGATGCATGGAAAATTGCTATTACAGATGTTAGGAAAAAAGGGGTAAAAATAATAAGCTGGCAAAACGAAATGATACGATATACAGTTATACAAATAACCTTTATAGCCCTTATCTTTTTTGCTTTTGGGGGACTAACAACTCTTTGTTATGTGGTGGCTGCAAGCCTTGGCATTGGCTTACTCGAAACGGTTAATTATATTGAACATTATGGCTTGCAACGCAAAGAAATTGAGCCGGGAAAATACGAAAGGGCTATGCCCAACCATAGCTGGAACAGCAGTCATGTTATAGGAAGGTTGATGTTGTTTGAATTAAGCCGCCATAGTGACCATCATTATATTGCGAGCCGTAAATACCAGGTACTGCGGCACCACGATAGCTCGCCTCAAATGCCAACCGGCTATCCCGGAATGATGATACTCGCACACATCCCGCCTTTATTTTTTCGTATTATGAATAAGCAAATAAAAAAGTATATTGTAACATCTGTACCCCACAAATAAATGTTTATAGCCCTTTCAGTTACCGGCTTTCTTAACTCAGTTTCATCCGGCAGTTAAAAAGAGATTGCATTTTCTAAATTGGAACCGTTGAGTTTTTTAAGTTGCAGTGACAAACGTTACAATCTTAAGACCTACATGTTCAGGCTCTTCAATCGCCTTCATTTGCATCCGCATCATCATTTAAGGTAGCACGCTCACCAGTTAAAATTCTGTTTTCTTTGTTTACGTGATCATACTCACTTGCTTCTTGTTTAATCAGTTGCTCTAAATCAGTTTCTGCAACCGCATCATCACGGCGATCACCTTCTTTTCCTAAGCTGTTCTCATGTGCTCTCTGCCTTTCATTTTGGTCCCACGTTTCGCTCACATTGTTTAACTCGGTTCCTTTATGAGTGTTGTTTTCCATTTTCTGTATTTTAATAGATGAAAGAATATGCTTTTCTAACCGAAAAAATTATGCCGATAGCTTTAATTGACCGTGTCTTTTTATCAGACTTTAAACATAATTGGCGATAGCACAATCAAAGTTATCACAATTACAGGCCTATGTAATTTTATTTGCCTAAGCATCGGTTTGATTAAGAATGTAAGTGATCGGAAGGGAACGTGTAAGCTAACTATACGCAAAAATAATTATTGGCATTTCTATTGCATAACTGCAAGCTGGGAGCTTATATTTCTGCTTTGATAGTCCTTACCATTTTAAAATAAACACATGAAAAAGTATTTACTGGTTAGTTATATAGCAGCAATTACCTTACTCTTTAATTCATGCGCCCGTAACCCTGTTACCGGAAAACGCCAGGTGGTATTAATGTCTGAAGCGCAGGAACTTGCAATGGGGAAAGAAGGCGATCCTCAAATTATCGCCCAGTTTGGTTTATACCCGGACAGTGCCTTACAACGTTTTATAAGGCAAAAAGGTAGTGAGATGGCGGCTGTCTCGCATCGAAACAATATTAATTACGAATTTAAAATCGTTGACTCCGATGTACTTAATGCATTTGCCACACCCGGCGGATATGTTTATTTTACCCGCGGCATTATGGCTCATTTTAATAATGAGGCTGAGTTTGCCGGCGTATTAGGCCATGAGATAGGACACATTACTGCACGGCATTCTGTTGCCCAACAAAGAAATGCGCTTTTAGGACAATTAGGTTTAATAGCAGGCATGGTGATCAGCCCTCAACTTGCTCAATTTGGAGAGCAGGCATCACAAGGCCTCGGGCTTTTATTATTAAAATTTGGCCGTGATGCGGAACGTGAATCAGACAGGCTTGGAGTAGAGTATTCTTCTAAAATCGGATATGACGCACAGCAAATGGCCAACTTCTTTCAAACACTTGAAAGAAAGTCTGCAGGAACAGGTGCAGAGGAGTTACCCAGCTTTTTATCAACACATCCCAACCCCGGCGATAGAAATGTTACTGTTAGCCAGTTAGCTACCGAATGGAAGCAGAAGCTTAACCTAACCAATCCCCAGGTAAACCGGAATACCTACCTTAAAAGAATTGAAGGCTTAATTTATGGAGAAGATCCGCAACAGGGATTTGTGGAGAGCAATGTTTTCTACCATCCTGTTTTAAAGTTTCAATTTCCCCTACCTGCCAACTGGGCCTTTCAGAACTCTCCGCAAGCTGTACAGATGGCCTCAAAAGACGGTAAAGCCTTGATGATGATGACACTGGCGCCAGGAAAAACCCTGCAGGAAGCAGCAAGTGCTGTGCTGCAACGTTACAGTTTAAGAGTTATTGAATCTCAACAGGTAAACGTAAACGGCTTAAGTGCAATTGCAATGGTAGCCGACCAACAGCCACAGCAACAACAACAGCAACAACAGCGACAGCAGCAGCAGCAGCAAGTGGTTCGAACGCTATCTTATCTTATTCAACACGGCGAACTTATCTATCACATCGTTGGTGTTTCAGGCGGGAACGACTTTAACCAATATGCATCTGTCTTCACTAATACTATGCAAAATTTTAAAGAGTTGACAGATGCTGCCAAACTCAACAGGAAACCTGAGCGCATTCGTCTTAAAACTGTAACCCAGCCAACTGCGCTTAACCAGGTTCTGCGACAATATAAAGTACCGGAAAAAAGATTGGAAGAATTAGCTGTTGTAAACGGCATGAAACTTACCGATCAGGTACCAGCAGGAACGTTAATTAAGGTTATTGAACAGTAGTGCAAAATAATTACCAGCTAAAGCTTCCGTCAGAAGAAAATGCAACTTCTTACCTGCCTGCTATTAGGCGTAGAACTCTTTTTTTGCGTCATATTAAAATCTACGTGTCCATTTAATTCCTTATCCCGCTTTGCGCATTGATATTTAATTCTTCCTGATATAGGCAGGCCTTACCTATATTTAACTCTTAACTCAGACCGTATGGGAAAATGCTTTACATTGTTTACCTTTTTTTTACAAGCCTTGCTATGTTCGTCCCAGGTTGCGGTTAGCAAAGAACCGCGGCATCGCAACGTGTTCGAAAATAATGTGGTAAGAGTATTGGATGTACGTGTGCCTCCAAAAGACACTTCACAATTTCATAAACATGAAACCCCTTCTGTTTTTATTGTGCTCAATCCTGCAAAAACAGGGTCGGAAGTGATTACGGAAGAAATAAAAGCCACTGCTCTTTCAAAAGATGCTACTATATCTTTCGAGGGTTTTTATACCACACCCCGTATTCATCGTGTTTGGAATGAAGACACTGCTGAATTTCATGTAATGGATATAGAAATGTTTAATAAAAAGCCTCATAGCATAGGTGCTCCTATACAACAAAAAGGTTTTAAATTTTTGTTTGATGAAAAGCCTGTTCGTGTCTATAGATTAATGCTAGAGCAAGGAAGGAATATACACATACAGAGACCAACTCCTTTTCTTTTTATAGGTCTTACCGATGCTTTGGGAAGCATAAGTGTAAACAAAAAATCATTTAGCAAAAAAGGAGACTTTCTGTTTATCCCTGGCAGACAAAAGATTGAAGTAATCAACACTAAGCCCCAACCTTTTTCCTTTGCTGTTTTGGAATTTAAATAAGCTCATCTCGAAGCAATCCAGATTGAGCAACCGCAGCACTTCTGCTGCAAGTTGATGCAAGCCTTCACAATCGTTTTTCACAGTCCCAACATACTAATGCATCTAAAACTGGTCTTCACTTAGGACCTTGCACTGCTGCTGATCTTCCGAATGTTTGGCTCGTTTTCATTTTTATTACAAACTAACAGGAATAGTCTAAGATCTTATTGTGGCGACATACTAAAACGGTATTTCTTATAAAGCTACCTGCCTTAACGAATGCTACCTTACCCCATTGACTGGTGCCAGTCTTCCATTTGAATCTTCTACGTGTAGCCTGTTTACATCCAAACCATCCAGCACTACAACACCTTGCAGCGAAGAAAACTTTGCCGGGTCCTGCTTCCACGACCAAACGAGTTCGCCTTTTGGCGTGTATTCCAGCAGTTGCGTACCGCTTGCTCCAAATTTTGGCCCATGCCCCTGCCAGTTAGTAACCACATAGTTACCATTACCAAGAATTTGAAAACCAGCATAAAAATTAGGATGGACTTCGGCCGGGCCGGTTATAGTATCTAACAGGTTTCCATCAGCGCTAAAAATCTGCAGGTTTTTTGCGTAGCCACTGCTTACAACTGTTTGTCCGTTGCCTAAACGTAAGGCTTGCCATGCGTGTGGTTTAGGCAGACCGGTAACCGTAGCCTTCCATATAATGTCTCCCTTTGCATTTCCTTCAAAAACAATTTCATCAGCAGTAATTAGAAAAGTACCGGAAACGGTTTCGCGAATAAGGCGTACATAATCAAATCCTGCATAAGCAACCGTACGCTGAATATTACCACTTTTATCTACTTCAACTAATACAATTCCTTGCTTTCCCTGCAAGTTTATTCCTGCCATTAATGTGTTACCATTAGGAAGTCTGCGTGCGGTAACTGTACCGGGCAAGGAAGTCAGTTCATGTACCTTATTACCTGTGGCAATCTCCCGCTCTTCGTAGCCATTGCCTGTACCAATTAAAACCCGCCCGCTTCCAACTAACTGAATATCCCGGCCCGCTGGTACCGCTACAAACCAATTGGCATTAGGATTAGCGATATCTATGTAACTAAGTTGTGACAATCCCTCATCCCGTAGTAATAGTTTCCGGGCTTTATAATCCGGTGCTTGCACAGCAGCAAGCCGATGAGATGCGCAATTGGTAAAAACCGTTGCTATAAAAACTGATATAAATAGTAATAAGTATTGCTTCATGTTTATCCTGGTGGTAGTCGTAATGTTATTCATTTGTTTGTATTATTTAGCTTGTAGTGTTTTACACCAGTTAAACACCTCCTGTTACTGCTTTCATTTTTCTCAAGGCTGTTTTTGCGACCTCTAAAGGATCGAGCTTATAGTAGTTTTTGTTGAATACTTCCAAAGAGATAACAAGTGGCTTATTTTCATCACCAAGAATTTGTAAAATACGGCGTACAGGTGCAACTCCATCTCCCGGGTATATCCGGTCCGCATCAGTAATAGAGGAAGCCGGAAGGTTGGGCGGATAATCGTTCAGATGCAATATATCTACTGCTGTTTTACTAACCAACGAAAGGGTATCAATGCCTGAACCTCCTTTATAAATATGAAAGACATCGAGCAAAACTTTTGCAGCGGGATGGTTACTTTCCAATGCTGCATACATTACTTCGCTTACGCGGCTTAGATTTTTTGAAAAGCCCCACATTTCTAATTGTGGTACTACGCCAGTTTTATCACCAAGTTCAAGGATGGCCCGGTATCGTTCTGCTACCCGTTTTAATTCAAGAACCGGGGCATCTGTAGCGCCTGCCGGTGGTGCAGCAATTCTTTTGCATCCAATTTGTGCAAGCATATCCATTTCCCGCTTCATTTGCTCAAGCCCTTGTTTACGTTGCGCTTCGTCCTCTGCAATCCATTTAGCAAAGCCAATAGCGCCTTCAACCCTTAGACCTAAATTATCAATAAGCTTTTTTGCATCACCAAGAGAACCACCTTTATTAAGATAAGTTTGCAAAGAATCTATCCAAATCTCTACACCTTTAAAGCCTGCCCCGGCTGCCACCTCCAACTCCTTTACAAAGCCAAGATTATGGCCCCGGATAGTAGCCATATTAAGGCAATAAGAAAAGGTGTTAGCAAGTTTATTGGTGGTCTTACCTTCAATTAAGCGAGGCAATAAGAATGCTCCTGCTGTTGCACTTAATCCTTTAAGAAGTTCGCGTCTTTTTATCATGGTAGTTAAATATCACGACCCGAAGGTACCGGTACAAATCAATTGAGTTTAGGCTTAGCGATAATTATATAACTAAGCTGAGACAATCCTTTATCAGTAATAAAGTGTTTCCGTGCCTTTTGATCTGGTAACTCCGGGCGGCAGGTTTATGAAATACGCAGTTAATGAAAACGGTTGTTATAAACATTGCAAATACAAATAGTAATAGGTATTGCCCTACGTTTATTTTGGAATTAGTGAGCGTGTATTCATTTTGATTGTATTTGATGCCGTTATCATGTTCTTCACCAATGTTCCTTTGCTTATGCAGGTGCAGAACACATGTAAAGGCAGAAATTTATGCACTAAAGAATAGCATCCAGGAGATAAGTTATTAAACTTACTATAAGGCTAAACAGCAAAGCTGATAGCCATCCGTCTACCTTAAAGCCTGGCACAATGTATTCTGCAAGATAGATAATAAGGATATTGATAATCAATAGAAACAATCCAAGTGTAAGAATGGTTACAGGTAGGGTCAGCGCTATTAAAATAGGCTTTACAAAAGCATTTAATAAAGCAAGAACCAGGGCTACCAGTATAGCAGTTTTAGCGTCGGAAATAGTAACACCGGGTAAAAACCTTGCAGCTAAATAAGCGGCAACGGCAATAATAATGATACGAACAAGTATTCCCATAAATTAAGTTTTATATTAAAATTATAGCTAATTAAAATGATTTGAGTTTTTATTGGGGTTAATGATAGGGGAAATAATGTTCTATGGGGCTTAACGGGTGATAATATATCTGTTAGTCATTTGAGAGAAATGGGCAAGCTATACTCTCCGTATTATTTTTGAAGATGATAACGGATTTTTGAGTTAGATGCACGTAAAGCAGAAGAGGAAAATGTTATCTGCAAACCACATTTTTATCACTGACGCTTAAATAATTTTTTATCAACGACCTCAGCCTTCAATTTTTCTTTTAAGTTACGGCTTACAGGAATTTGCTTGTCGTTAATGATTAAAGTATTTCCTTCAATGCATTGTATTTTGGAGAGTGAGACAAGATACGATTTGTGTACCCGCATAAAAAGATGCTCCGGTAATTTGCTTTCAACATAAGAAATAGTAATGTAGCTTATCATTTTTTTTCCCGGTAAGTGTATGGCAACATAATTCTGCAGAGCTTCAAAGTACAATACCTCATCATAAAATATCTTTTCAAACTTGCTGTCGACCTTCAAAAAGAAATGGTCTTTATCCAATACATTTTCCCTCGGGGTGTTTCTTGCAGTTAAAAAATCCTTCGCTTTATTAGCAGCTTTCAAAAATCGTGGAAAAGAAACCGGCTTTACCAGGTAATCAATAACGTCGAGTTCATAGCCCTGTAAAGCGTAGTCTGGGTAAGCTGTTGTAATTATTACAGCGGGTGCTTTTTTTAAGGATTGTAAAAACTCAATTCCTGTAAGTTTAGGCATTTCTATATCCAGGAAAATAAGATCAACCTTTTCAGCATGTAAAAAAGCATATGCTTTTACAGCACTATCGCAAATGTTTACTATACTTAAAAACTCAACTTCAGTAATGTATTCTTCCATGCCCTTGCATGCAATAGGTTCATCATCTATTATCATACATCTGATGCTCATTGCAATTGTATTTTTAAGCTTACCACATAATAGTCATCCGTGTTATTAATAGCTAAACTATACTTGTTGGCATATAAAAGTTCGAGCCTTCGTTGTACATTTTTTAAACCTATTCCATTATAATTCTTTGATGTCTCGGTATTATTCTTTGAATTGCTTACCTCAAACTCGAAATGACCGTTTTGCCTGTACAAGTTGACATTAACATGATTAGGTTTATCATCGAAGTTTGACAGATGCTTGAACGAATTTTCAACAAAAGGTAACAATAACAGTGGTGCTAAGGCGAAGCCTCTTACATCTTCGCCTGCGCTAAAATTAATGGAATGGTTACTGTTTTTACGCAGCCTTTGCAAATCAATATAACTCTTCAGATATTCAACTTCTTTTTCTATAGATATGGTATCTTCATTACAGTCATATAACTGGTACCTTAGTAATTCTGCAAATTTTTGAAGTGATGTTCGTGCCTCTACATTCTTTTTATCGATTTGAAAATAGATGGTATTAATAGAGTTAAAAAGGAAATGAGGGTTCATTTGCGCCTTTAGATAACGAAGTTCTGTTTCAAGGTTTTCCATTTGTATGCGCTTGAGCGTCAATTGCTGCCAAAACCATTGTTTGCTTGTATTAAGAGCCATAGTAAAAACCACATAAAAAAGAGCTACGGAAAAATTATAATAAAGGTTATAGAAAAAATTCTGCTTATTAGTACTGTTGAAATCAAAGCTGTATAAGCCGGTATCATGTAAATTTTTTATAACCGCGTATGTCAACAGGCACGACAGCACACCTATTAAATAACGCAAATACGATCCTTTTTTCAAATAATTTGGTGACAGGTAATAGATATTTATATAACAGGCAAGTGCAATCAAGCCGTTTCGAATAATGATATCCAAAAGATAATAGGCAGAGCCTGCTTTGATTACCAGATCGTACTTTCCGTAGGCATAAAACAAAACAGTGACCGTCCAGAACACAATATGATCCAGCTTATATCGCCAAAAAAAATTCATACTAAAAATTACGCACAACAATTGAGTAATTGAAACCTTTTATTCAAAATGTTCACTTTACCTGATAAATTGTAAAGACTTCTTGTCAAAACCCTGTCTTTTATTGCTGATGATGTACAAATCATCGAAGTATAAATCGGAGATACATTACGTCAATCAATAGTTGCAGTTCATCAAACTAATTAGCAATTGTTTTCTGATATATTTTTCTTTGTGTCATTCTTCATCAAAAATTTTTATATGAAACTCAGAATGTTCAAGCCCACCTTTGTAAAAGCTTTCATGCTTGCTATTATTTCCTCTATGGTATTTGCTGTAACGGCAAACGCAGGTGTTGACAGTTATTCCATTTACTTAAACAACAAATTGCTATTTAAGCAAAGCATGGATAAACCGCTTACGCTTCAAAGCCTGCAATTGGATAAAGCAAATCCCAATGATGAACTGGTTATTTATTACACCCAATGCAATGCACCCAACAAAATAGGCAGTGGCAGAACTATTGTGGTAAAAGATGCTGATGGCAAAAAAATAAAAGAATGGAAGTTTGAAGATGTGAAAGGTTCAAACAATGCAATGATGATTCCTGTAAAGGAGTTGATAGCGCTTCAAAAGAAAAAAGGAGCTTCATCTCTTGCCCTCTTTTACAATGCAGAAAAGCTGGAGAAGGAACAAAAGCTGGCAAGCCTGTAAAGTAAATTTGTATTGTACAACCCTTGCAATCCATAGAGTCTAAAAACACTTTATGGATTTTTTATTTTTACCGGCATGGCTATAAGCGTGATTACTCAAGGCTCGGCGGGAATTTTTAAATCTCATCGTAACAAATACCTCACACAACCATAATTTAACTACCAGTTCTGTTAGTGTATACAGAACAGTCCTTATTCCAGTAAGTGCTTTTGCTTACATGTTTTCCGTTTTGGTAATAAAAAAATCCCTTTACTCAATAGTATTTTCTACATTTTTGTAGTCCTGTCTATCGAATAAAGGGAAATCTTGCAAAACCAATATTACATCTTAACGATTAAAAACCATAACGTACACCAATTTGTATCTGATACGGCTCTCCACCCGGATTTGGAATACCTGCTGTATTAACTCTGTAGTTAAATCTTCTGTTAGTAGCATCAAAGTTTGGAAGCGAAGGAGAGGTGCTTGTAGCCGCAACTCCAAGGCCATACAGCGCCTGGT
>MWYU01000434.1 GCA_002050375.1 Chitinophagales bacterium 62-2 | reverse complement strand
CTTAAGCATTTTTAATAAAGCAGCAACACTAAGAGGCGAGGCATTAGATCATATTTTGTTTCATGGCCCTCCGGGTCTAGGCAAAACTACTTTAAGCCGCATTGTTGCCAACGAACTGGGTGTAAAAATTAAAGAAACCAGTGGTCCTGTTATTGAAAAGCCCGGCGACCTTGCAGGCCTGCTTACTAACCTTGAGCCAAACGATGTTTTATTTATAGATGAGATACACCGTTTAAGCACTGTGGTAGAAGAATACCTCTATGCTGCCATGGAAGATTTTCGCATTGACATAATGATTGACTCAGGGCCTAATGCCCGCAGCATTCAATTAACTTTAAACCCTTTTACGCTGGTTGGCGCCACAACCAGAAGTGGCTTGCTTACAGCCCCGCTCTTATCTCGGTTTGGTATTAAATCAAGACTGGAATATTACAATGCCGATGTGTTGAAAAAGATTGTTGAAAGAAGTGCGGCTATTTTAAATACTGAAATAACAGGAGAAGCATCTTATGAAATAGCGCGGCGAAGCAGGGGAACACCTCGTATAGCTAACGGTCTATTACGGCGGGTTAGAGATTTTGCACAGGTATTATCAGACGGAAAGGTAGATATCGCCATCGCCCAACATGCTCTGAAAGCATTGAATGTGGATGAGCATGGTTTGGATGAAATGGATAACCGGATATTATTAGCTATTATAGAAAAGTTTAAAGGAGGTCCTGTAGGACTTACCACTATTGCCACTGCGGTAGGTGAAGAACCCGGAACCATAGAAGAAGTTTATGAACCGTTTTTAATTCAGGAAGGATTTATGCAGCGTACGCCAAGAGGCCGAGAAGTTACTCCGAAAGCATACGAACATTTAGGAAAACGGGTACAGGGAAAGTCTGGTAATTTGTTATTTTAAGTATTTGAAAGTGTAAGATAAAAAGAAGAGGCTGTCCCAGAAGTCAAATGATGCCGCTCAAAATCGTTTAAAAGACATACGGTCTTCATCAGAACCCCGAATAAAAACGTAAAGAGGCTGCCCTTTTGGGACAGCCTCTTTAAAGTTTTATAACAAAATAACATTAAGGTGCAACCAGTCTAAAACCATTTCCGTGAATATTGACGATCTCAATATTAGAGTCATCTCTAAGATATTTACGAAGTTTCGCGATATATACATCCATGCTACGGCCATTAAAATAAGTGTCGCTGCCCCAAATCTTTTTTAAGGCCTGCTCACGGGGAAGAAGATCGTTTTTATGTTCTGCAAGCATTTTCAGTAATTCATTTTCTTTCGGCGACAGGGTTTGCATTATTCCGCTATGGCTCAATTCGCGCAGCTTCGGATAAAAATGGTAGCTTCCTAAATCGAATTCAATGTTTTCACTAATCTTGTTCTCTTCTTCGTTACGCTTTAAAATAGCCTTTATTTTTAGCAACAGAACCTCGCTGTCGAAAGGCTTTGTTATATAATCATCCGCACCAAGTTTATAACCTGCAATTATATCTTCCTTCATTGTCTTTGCGCTTAAAAAGAATAAAGGCATATCAAGATCTACGTCGCGAATCTCTTCAGCCAATGTAAATCCATCCATATTCGGCATCATCACGTCTAATAGACAGATGTCAAATTTTTCACGCTGAAATGCCGCCAGGCCTAAGCGACCATCTCGTTCCAGTATCACATCGTAGTCGTTAAGTTCGAGATAATTTTTCAAAACCATCCCAAGATTGGTATCGTCTTCACACAAAAGAATTTTGTATTTTCTGCCTTCCATAATTTTCCTTTTTAGATTTTTTCTTTAAATATAAACTATTAAGCGGCAATACAGATATGACCTTTATATTTCTTATGATCCCGCTTTAAATCACAATAGAAGCTTTGATATTCTCCTGTTTACTAATCTCTATTATTCATTTTTTCTGTAAAAATTATGCCACCAAATATTGTATCTGCTTTATAATAGTAATTCAATTTATTAAACATAAATGGAGAGGCATTGTTTAATTTGCATTCCATTTTAACTAACTATGCTACTAACCTCGAATAATAAATTAAAGAAACTAATTGTAATTGGCGACCGGGTTTTAATACGGCTTGCAAAAACAGACGAGCGTACCGGGAGTGGTTTATATCTGCCACCGGGAGTACAGGAAAAGGAGAAAGTTCAGCAGGGATATATAATTAAGACGGGCCCCGGTTATGCTATACCCATGCCTGCTGAAAATGAACCCTGGAAAAGTGAGGAAGAGCAGGTTAAATATATGCCGCTTCAGGCTAAGGAAGGAGACTTGGCTATTTTTTTAATGAATGGAGCTACAGAAGTAATGTATGAAGGCGAAAAGTTTTTTATTGTTCCGCAGGGTGCCATACTTCTGCTGGAGAGGGATGATGAATTGTAAAACAGTTGAATGACTTTTGATTATCGCCACAAACTGTTCAATAAGCTTTCTTCTTTCTTCAAACCATTATACTTTCTTCAAACAATTATAAATACTTCGTCTTAACCTATATAGTAACTTTCAAAAAACTAATGTATGGCAGATAAGCAACAATTTATTGAGGCAATTAAAGCAGGATATTCTTTCAAAGGTGAAAATGTAAAGATTGGGGCAGCAATGCTAAATGGTGAAGTGGTAAGCGGTGCAGATATTTTTCTTCCGTTAAAAACGATGAACAGGCATGGACTAATTGCCGGTGCTACAGGTACAGGTAAAACAAAAACACTGCAAATGATGAGTGAAGCATTAAGCGATGCAAGCGTGCCTGTTTTAGTAATGGATATAAAAGGAGACCTCAGCGGTATTGCAATGCCGGGAACGTCGAACGATAAAATAGTGGAACGCTGTTCTAAAATCGGGATCACGTTTACGCCTGAACAATTTCCGGTGGAGTTTCTAACACTAAGCCAGCAAAAAGGGGTACAGCTAAGAGCTACAATAACTGAGTTTGGT
>MWYU01000185.1 GCA_002050375.1 Chitinophagales bacterium 62-2 | reverse complement strand
GGCTACAACCGTGCAGGAAACATTTCGGAGAGAGAAATCCGCGTACGTGAAGTGAACCTTCAGTACATGCTGGGCTTCAACAAAACCTTTAACCGGTTTGGCGTAAATACTTTCTTTGGTGGAAATCTAATGCGCCGCACCAACGAATCTATTACAGCAAATGGAACAGGCTTTAATACACCATTTCTCGCTGCTATCAATAATGCCCGGCAACGGGACTTTGGTTATGGTTATGGAAAAAGAGGCATTAATTCCTTGTTCGCATCGGCTGAAGTATCCTACAATAATTATTTATTTTTAACCGCAACCGCAAGAAAAGACTGGTTCTCCACCCTAAATCCTGAAGACAACAGTATCGTGTATCCTTCTATAGGTGGTAGCTTTGTGTTTAGTGATGCTTTTAGGTTGCCGGCATGGATAAGCTTTGGAAAGGCAAGGTTAGCATGGGCACAGGTGGGTAATACGGAATCTGTGGGGCCATACCAGACAGCAATC
Organism: Chitinophagales bacterium 62-2; assembly: GCA_002050375.1. Classification (GTDB taxonomy): domain Bacteria; phylum Bacteroidota; class Bacteroidia; order Chitinophagales; family Chitinophagaceae; genus Segetibacter. The sequence goes on along the minus strand of MWYU01000185.1, from coordinate 2,453 downwards.
ACATATGGAGCAGGAATCTCTCATTTGTCAAGACCTTTAGGTGGATTTACAGCAGGAAATAATTTACCCAACGCTTACCTGGTGCCTTTCACATCAACCGAGCTTGAGTATGGTGTGGAGGTTAGATTTTTCCAAAACAGATTGGGATTGGATATTACTTACTACGATCAAAAAACCACTAATGATATTTTGAATGCAGGTATTTCCCAGTCTTCGGGATTCAGCACCACATCTGTTAACCTTGGCAAAATTACAAATAAGGGGGTGGAATTTTTGCTTACCGCTACACCTATACGGTCTGCAATTAACTGGGATGTTTCCCTGAATTTTGCCAAAAACAACAGCAAAGTTGTTTCGCTGATTGAAAATCAGGAACAACTTTTCGCCGAAGAGCCTAGAACAAGAACGGCTGGTATTTTTCACGTTGTAGGCCAGCCCTATGGTGTGATTAAGGGGTTAACGCAAAGACGCGATTTATCGGGCAATCTTGTATATGATACAAGCGGTGCTCCATTAACGGATAATACTTTCCGGGTTCTTGGTAATGGTGTGCCTGATTTTACCGGTGGTTTAAACAACTCAATAACCTGGAAAGGTGTAAATCTTACTTTCCTGCTTGATTTTAGAGCGGGTGGAGATATTTATTCCGGAACGAATTTAAGAATGACACAGGCAGGTTTTACGAAGCAAACGTTGCAAGGTCGTTTGGGAGAAGCACCGCTCACAATAACCGGCGTGACGGCCGAAGGAACGGGGTTCAAACCATTTACGAAAACACTTACACCGGGAGAGGCACGTAATTACTGGAGCCAGCTTGGTAACAGAGCGCAGGAAAACTTCGTTTATGATGCCTCTTTCGTCAAGCTCAGGCAAATCACTTTTGGATATAATCTACCCACCAAACTGCTTACTAGAACGCCTATCAGGAATCTAATGCTTTCTTTTGTCGCACGAAACCTAGCTATTTTGTATAAAAATGTCCCTAACATAGATCCTGAATCTGCTTATTCAAGTGGTAACGCTCAGGGTCTTGATTACTTCGGCATGCCGGCAAGCCGGACATATGGCTTTAACCTTCGGGCCACCTTTTAACAATAAACAGAATTAACAATGAAATATTTAAGAAAAATAATTTACAGTACAGCCATTGCAGCCACAATTATTTGGGGTTGTAATAAAGATAAATTTAAAGAACTTAATATTAATCCGCAGGCAGCCAGTTCAATTGATGTGAACTTTCTGTTCACTTCCGCACAGCTTGGTGCAGCGTCCGGCGGATCCCAGGGAGATAACCGTTACATAGACTGGAGAACGAACATTGGATTGGCTTCCACTGCTATTCAGCATCTTGCCTCCACTGGTGGTATATCGAATGTTGGCGATAAATACCTGGAAAATGCTGAAACAAACGCAGCTCCCTGGGATTTTATCTACAGAGATTTGAGGAATCTTGGGGAAGTTTTAAGGCAAACGGGGGCAGGGGGATTTGCAGAAGGTAAGAACAATAACACAAGACAAGCTGCAAGAATTCTAAGGGCGTTTCTTTTTCACCGGCTTACCGATTTTTATGGCAGCATTCCCTATTTTGAAGCTTCGCAGGCGACTGGAGGAACATTTTTTCCTAAATACGATAAGCAGAAGGCGATTTATACTGACTTGTTGAAAGAGCTGGACGAAGCCTCAGCAGCATTTTCAACAACAGCTGATGCCGATTTTGCTGCTGCCGATCTTTATTATAACGGAGATGTTGCCAAATGGAAAAGATGGGGTTATTCGCTCATGCTCCGATTAGCCATGCGTGTTTCAAACGTAGATCAGGCAATGGCGAATACTTATGTAGCTAAAGCCGTAGCTGGCGGCGTGTTTCAGAGTAATGCAGACAATGTGATTGTTGCGATGGCCGAAGGACCAGGTTTGTGGACCAACCAGAATGGAATTTCCCGTGCGTTGCTTCCGGGAGACGGCAGCGAAATAGCGAATGGTAATCTACACCTAAGCAAAACTCTCGTTGACTTTCTTAAAGGAGCAAATACTGCATCCGCGGCTGACGATGATCCAAGATTGATGATCCTTAGCGGTGGTATTGCTACCTGGACAAGTGAGAATTCCTTTACTACAATAACCACTGATCCACTCGCCCAGAAAGGTATGCCGAACGGATATGACTTAACTGGCCTGCGGCAATTGGAAGGAGATCCCACTCTTGATCCGCAAAAAACGTATTCAAAGATTAATTCCAAGCTGTTAAACAGGGATGAGCCCTACATGCTCATGAACTACGGCGAGGTAAAGCTTCTTTTAGCGGAAGCTGCACATAGAGGCATCGGAGGGCTTACGGCCGCTGCAGCGGAAGGTCATTACAATGAAGGTGTAAAGGCTTCTATGCAGATATACACCATTTATGATGCCTCATTTGTTGTTACGGATGCTCACGTAAATGCATATCTGGCTGC
>MWYU01000322.1 GCA_002050375.1 Chitinophagales bacterium 62-2 | reverse complement strand
GGATTAGGTTTATCGTTGAGCTATGATATTATTAAAGCCCATGAAGGAGAGTTGAAAGTTGAGACTAAAGAAGGTGAGGGTGCGGAATTTAGTGTTCATTTACCACTAAAGTAATTTTCAAAAAAATCCTAACAATCTTATAAATCCGATAAATCCCGGTTGAGACAAAGTTATAAATCAAGTTTATAACTTCCCCTGTACTGTCTTTTTACAAATTGATTGGCAGGGTCAAAATTAGTGATGCGTTGCTTCTCTCCATCCCATTGCAATAGCTTGCGGCCGGGATAAGTGATTTCACCCTTGCTGTTTTTCTCCTGGTAATTATAACTCTTAACCGCCAGGTTACCCATCAGCACTGTTTCTGTAAGCGGCCCGCTTTTATCAAAAGATGAACTGGTATAGGGACCAAAACCCTTCTTACATGCATTCACCCATTGGGTTTGGTGACCTTCGGTGCCCCTTTCAACAAAAGGATATTTTGATGCAGGTAAAGTAATTTCTTTCATTTGTTTGGTTGGTAACAAGGTAGGATTGCGGCCAAACAATCCGGCCATTAATTTTCCTTTGCTACCTTCGAAAATAATACCACCATCCCATTCTCCCATTTGTTCATCGGGCATCAGCTCATCTGGCCTGCGTGGTTTTATACCCCCATCGTACCACACCATTTCTACAGGCGGCATTCCTTTACGTTCAGGAAATTGTATATAAGTAACTGATGAAGGTGGATAGCTGTCAGTATATACTTCTTCTTTAAAAAATCCGCTGTATACAGAACCAACACTGCACGATACGGCCACAGGATAGCCAAGGTTCAAGGCCCGGTAAGGCACGTCTATAAAATGACATCCCATATCGCCAAGAGAGCCACTGCCAAAGTCGCTCCAACCGCGCCATGTAGCAGGTAAGTAAGTAGGATTAAAATCGCGATAAGGTGCAGTGCCCAGCCATAACTCCCAATCCAATTCCTTTGGTATTTCAAACTTACCTGTTGGTGTAGGCACGCCTTGTGGCCACACGGGACGGTTCGTCCATACATGTACCGTACGTACCTCGCCTATAACACCTGCCTGTATCCATGTTTCTATTTTGCGTGTATCATCACCGCTGCTGCCCTGGTTACCCATTTGTGTAACTACCCTATATTTTGCAGCGGCCTTCGTTAAAATTCTTGCTTCATATATGTCGTGGGTTAAGGGCTTTTCGCAATACACATGCTTACCCAATTGCATAGCTGCAAGTGCCATAGGTGCATGCATATGATCGGGGGTGGTTATAATTAAGGCATCAATATGTTTATGCTCCTTATCAAGCAGTGTACGATAGTCTTTATAGTAGGGTGCTTCAGGCCATTTCGTTCTTGCTTTCAGTGCCATACGATCATCTACATCGCAAAGAGCAGCAATATTTTCGGCACCATTGTTCCACGCATAAGGCAGGTTTACTTGTGCCTTACCACCGGTGCCAATACCGGCAATGTTTAATTTATCACTTGGGGCAATGTATCCTCTGCCCAATACATGCCTTGGCACAATGTAAAAACCGGTTGCAGTAAGCGCTGCATTCTTAATAAAATTTCGGCGGCTGTTGTTACTCATTGGTAAAGCAATTAATAGCTTTATAGATGTATTAAAAGTACCGATTTTTCTTTTGGATGATGACCTTAAACCTATTGTTCTTTTGCTGTGTCCTCATTTGCATTTTCATTGTAAAGCACGTTCGTAAAAAAACTGATGATCCAAATTAAATTTTATTAATTTTCTAACTATATCCTTATAAACTTATAAAATCGGTTTATGAATTATGAGTTATTGATAAAAGAAACAGAAACCTTTATAACAAAATACATGCGCAAGCATGATAATCCGGAGTTGCTTTTTCATAATCTACCTCAAACAGAACATGTATTATCTGTTATTAATCAACTGGCAAAAAACTGTGCACTAAAAGAGGAAGACGTATTTATTGTAAAGGCAGCAGGCTGGTTTTTATACGTTGGCTATTATAAAGATGCCCGGCACCCTGATGAAGCAAGTGCAAAGTTGGCCGAAGAATTTTTTAAAGATGCCGGTGTAGAAACTGAAACAATTGAACTAATAAAAAAATGCATCTTCTCTGCAACAAACACTGCTGCTCCTGATACACTTTTAGGTCAAATTATGAATGATGCAAATTCTGCTTATATAGGCACAGATCACTTTTTTAGAGATAATAAATTGAAGCGCAAAGAATCTGAAATGGTATATGGCAGGCGGATTAATAAAAATGAATGGAATAGCAACACAATACAAATGTTGGAATCTCATGAGTTCTATACCGATTACATGAGCCGGTTAGATACCAAAAAAAAGAAAAATCTTGAAAAGCTAAGAAGGAAAATACCCGTGCCATCTTTCGTACCTAACGCTGTCACCTCCATGCCTGAAGGTAAAAATGATATGGCAAAAAAAAAGATGAAAGCCAATAAAGAGAACATGGCTGATAGAACTATAGAAACAATGTTTAGAACCACAGCTTCAAGCTGTCAGCGCTTAAGTAGCCAGGCAGATACCAAAGCGCATATTATGATTTCGGTTAATTCAATAATCATATCTGTTTTGTTAGGTATAGTTGTAAGAAAAATGGATGAGTACAATCATCTTACCATACCGGTAATCATGCTTTTGCTGGTAAATCTGGTAACTATTATTTTTTCAATTCTTGCTACAAGGCCTAATGTTAAAAAACGAAATTTTAGCCAGGAGGATATAACACAAAATAAAGTCAACCTGCTTTTCTTTGGCAATTTTTTTAATATGGATTTTGACGATTACAGTACTTCTATGCTACACCTGATGGGCGACAAGCAAGTGCTCTATGTAACCATGTTGAGAAACTTATACGAACAGGGTTTAGTATTAAGTAAAAAATACAGGATGCTTAAAATATCTTATAGTGTTTTTATGTATGGCCTTGTTATATC
>MWYU01000295.1 GCA_002050375.1 Chitinophagales bacterium 62-2 | reverse complement strand
TGACGCATCCAATACAATTTGGAGAATAAGCCCTAATAACAAATAATAACAGCATGAACAGAAGTCTTGGCATCCTCATCTTTTTATTTTTATACTTTAATAGCATTGCTCAAACAACCGAAAATAAAGCTGGTTTTTCCTCTCTCATACACAAGAACTTTCAAAGGAATGGAATGTTTTAGCAGATGTGCAATTGCGCTCTTCCGATAAACTAAAACGAATTGAAACAGTTTTGTTGCGGAGTGCATTGGCCTACAACTTTAATGATGAACATTCTGTTGCTGTCGGCTATGCCTACAAAGGTGATTGGGAAGAAGCACCTCTGCAATTGAATTACCAGATTGAACATAGAATCTACCAGCAATATCTTTACAGTCATAACCTGAAGCGCACTGAATTAACAGTCCGCTTTCGGTTAGAGCAGCGCCTGGTTAAAGAAGAGGAAGCTTTTGATTTTTCTCAACGTCTTCGTAGTTTCCTAAGTTTTCAAATCCCTGTTTCAGCAAATAAAGATTTCAGTAAGGGACTTTATACAGCCTTACAAAATGAAGTTTTTATGAATGTTCAACATAAAGAGAATGTAAACAATCATTTTCTTGAGCAAAACCGGGCTTATGTTTCTATAGGCTACCGCTGGAATAAAAAAATTGATACAGAGATAGGTTATTACAACTGGAGGCAAAAAGAAGAAGATCAGTCGACTACAAGTAATGTAGTACAACTTATGTTTACAACCTCGTTTTAAATTAAGAGAGTAACGTATTAATGGCTTTTTAAAGTGAGCTGTATTTTCCACATTGTGTTGGCTTTTGTATGGTTGCGGTTGAATACATTGTAAAGATTGTGTAATGGGATAGACCGGCAGTTAACGCCTTCGCTGCTGGAGTACACGGCGTTATGTAACAGGCAGCTAAGATATTTGGTTGGGGTAATTTAACTAACAAAAAAGCAATGAACAGGTGTCCATTGCTTTACGGTTCAAAAGTGTGTAATCTTATTTGGCGTTTGTCTGCAACCACTCATAAACATAAGAAGCTACTTCTTCCCATCCAGGTTGTCCGCATATATAATGGCCTCGATTTGGAAACTCTTTATAAGAAGTAATGCTGTCTTTATCAGTATAAGCCTTTGCGTTTTTTTCACTTAACTCAGGTGGAATAATCTGGTCTTTTTCACCTCCTATAAACAACAAAGGCACGTGTGGCAAATCAAGGTCAACCTTGCCTGAACTGCCCATACAATCCCTTAGTACATTTCGGCTATCATGTGTTGCATATTCTCTAAAAGCCGCATCTGATTGTTCTTTTGTCAGGGTATTTGCAAAGCTGCCATGGAAACCTTCTTCATCCATCCAAAAAGGTTCATCGCCTTTTAGTGGATTAGCAATCATTGCGCTATTTTTAAAAAAGCTCCAATCAAAAGAAAGCATGGCATTTGGAGCAACACTATCAATAGGCACTCCTGCTGAAACAAGATTTTTGTTTGCAAGTAACTGCACAATTAGTCCGCCTACAGAGTGACCTACAACTATCGGCCTTTCACTTTGCGATGATACCACACTTTCTATTTTCGTTACAATCTCATCAAGACTTAACTCCCCAAGTCCTGCCGGTGGATTCTGACGAAGTGTTGCAGGTTCTCCTTCATGCATTGGCCATGCCGGTGCAATACATTTATATCCTTTTGTTTCAAAATAATTAATCCAATTTGCCCAGCTTTTTGGATTTTGAAACATACCATGTACAAATACAATTGTTTTACTCATAAAAGAAATGTTTAGAAATAATATACTGCGAATAGTGTTTTTTGGTTTTTGAGATTAAGGTTTTTAACTGCTTAGCTTTTGGTGGTGTCATATGGATAAGCATATTGATTTTTACTTGTTACTTTTAGTATTAAGTCTATTGTTTCCTGCGGTTTGTCCCATTGAGGGAAATGACCACATTTGTTGAACCAATGTAACTGTGCATCAGGAAAAAGTTCCAATGCTTTTTTTGCTTGTCCCGGAAAGCAAACCCTGTCTTGTTTACCCCATCCAATAACAAGTGGATTGAGGATTGCGCCTGCTGCGCATCCTTGTTGCCTTTCGCCATAAGCAAGGTTGTATAGTAACTCGTCAAAAGAGGGAGACTTTGCATAACTGCTTAATTCATCAAAGGCAACCTTAGGATGAATTTTCCAGGGATGAGCTGAAAACTGTGCAAATAAAAGTGAACGGCTTACTACATTTTTAGTAAGTGCATCAATTAAACCCATTGATTTAATTAACCGGATTAATCTTATGGATAATGCTATTGAACCATAAAAAAAATGGGTTTGATAGCCCTGCCAAAAACCGCCGGGATTTAGGGAAACAACACTGCCTAACACGTTTCCTCTGCGTACCAATTCCAATACTAATCTTGCGCCCATTGAACTACCGACAGCATCAATGCCGGTAAGATGATTGTCCTCCAAAAAGCCGGTAACTGCATCGGCAAGAGTTGCTATAGATACTTCGCCATTTAATGGCGCTGTTTTACCAGAGCCGGGAAGGTCAACCGCTATTACTTCGCGGTGTTCTGCAAGTCCGCTTAACACCGGTGACCAGGATCTCCAGCTACCGCCTATGCCGTGAATGAGTAACAGTGGTTTGCCGTTGCCGAATCGAATGTGGTTCATAATCATACTTTAAGTTATAGTTTAGATGACCTTCTTTATTGTGCCAGTATTTATCCGTTAAGGTTGGCCACTTCCGCCGCCTGCACCGTACACTTGCCCGGTAGAAAAACTTGCATCGTTAGCAGCAAGCTGCACATAGATAGATGCAAGTTCAACAGGCTGTCCCGGTCTGCCAAGGGGAGTATCACTACCAAACTTGTTCAATTTTTCTTGTGTAGCACCGCCACTTACTTGTAGAGGTGTCCAGAGCAGTTTGAAAAGAACTGTAGTGTAACAAATAACAAAAAGAAAAGGTTTATTATGAGCCGATAATAGTC